>NZ_KB912892.1 GCF_000383875.1 Caldibacillus debilis DSM 16016
CCCATTCTTGTGTCAAAGCGTCGGACTCGATAACCTGATCGATACCCTTGACGTGAATCTGTCCGTTCTGACTTTTGCGCTTTAATTTTTGCCGATACCTCAGCTTCCATCAATTGCTCACAAAGCCATTGAAGCATGGACAACATGGGGTCTTGTTCAGACATAAACTGGAGTAGCATTTGTTCGAAAGATAAGGTAGAATTCTGGTAAGCCATCGGTTTCAACTCCTTTTGGTTTGCTGGACACTTACCTATTCGGAGTGACCGATGGCTTTTCCTCTTTCTATTTTGCGAACTTTATTATACGTCATCTCCGAGCATTTTTAAAAATTTTTGTACATGACAATTACGGTTTCTTAACATTGAAAAATTTCTTCAACTACTCGTCTTGTAGCATTCCCATCTTCCAAATAGCAAAATTTTTGATAAAATCTGTCAAATGATTCGGGTGAATGATAATTCCTATTCCTAAGTTCATTTATTTTGTCTATTATTTCTCCTGTAGAAAAAACTAATGGCCCGGGCGACTCTTTTTCAATATCAAAGTAAAATCCCCTCAGCACATCCCGATATTCATTAATATCATATACATAAAATAGAATGGGTCTCCTTAAATTGGCATAATCAAAAAATACTGATGAATAGTCGGTTATAAGAATGTCGGAAATGACATAAAGTTCGCGAATATCATTGACATGGGAAACATCGAAAGCAAAACCCTTATAATCCTCCAGATCAAAGGATTCCGCGACCAAATAATGCATCCTTAGCAATAATACATACTCTTCTCCCAACGCCTTTTGCATCTTCTCCAGATCCAATTGTAGTTGGAATTTGTATTTTCCCACTCGGTAATATTGATTATCCCGCCAAGTAGGCGCATATAATATGACTTTTTTATCCGCCGGAAGCTTAAGGTTTCTTTTTATCTTTTCGACATCTTCGGGATTGTAATTATATAAAAAATCATTTCTTGGGTAGCCGCTTTCGATGATCCTTTTTTGAAATCGGAAAGCCCGTCGAAAAATTTCCGTGGAATAAGCATTCGGAGATATTAAATAATCCCATTTTGATGATTCTTTTATAAAATTCCGTTTATATTTTTCTGTATTCGTACCGGGCATATGCACTTCATTCATGTCCAAAGCCAATTTTTTTAACGGTGTTCCATGCCATGTCTGTATATAGGTTGTATGTTTTGGTTTTGGAAGCCACAGCGGCAACCTGCTGTTTGTCACCCAAAATTCAGCTCTCGCCATATAAAAAAGCCATTTTAGCGAAAACCTTTCGACATGGGGTATATTATTTTCTTTAAAATATTGTGTGTATCGTTTATCTACACTCCAATACATAATATATTCCTTGCGGTGCTCTTTCATATATTCATAAATGGCCCTGGGATTACAACTATACTGTTTACCTAAAAAACTTTCAAACATGATTAACTTCTTTTTTACCGGCAAATAAGAAGCTGCTAAAAACGTATATTTATATAATATAAAAGCAATACTTTTTAAAACTGCTTTAATCCCTTTACGCTCTTCCATCTTTGAAGCTATCCTTTCAGTTTAAACTAAAGAAAGCCGGTTCCGCATAGTGAGGCCGTAAAATGGCCATTTGTTACCGGCTACAACAATTTTTATCCATTTTGTACTTTCAAATCTTTTTTAATTTTCGTTGTGGAAATGCCAATTGTTCTTGGTAAATATATTACTTCGCAATAATCTTTAAGAAAATCAAATTTCCCTTTCCAGTCATCGCCCATAACAAATATATCCACATTGTGTTCAATAATGTCTTGAATCTTTTGATCCCATGATCTTTCAGGAATTACTTCATCAACATAGCGAATAGATTCTAAAATCAACTTTCGGTGTTCGTAACTGTAATATGCCTTTTTTCCTTTTATCGCATTAAACTCGTCGGTCGATAAAGCTACAATCAGGTAATCTCCAAGTTCACGAGCCCTTTTTAAGAGATTAATATGGCCCCAATGTAATAGATCATATGTTCCATAAGTAATCACCTTTTTCATGGGTTCACCCCCATTAAAAATGGTAAGAAAGAATTACATTTAATAAAAGTCGTTTCTAAGACATTAAACAACCATGTAGCTTTAATAATAATTATAAAGCCAAAATTTAGGAATTTTCAAATGGTATCAATAAAGTGCGCATCCGCTTTTTGTTAAAATCTTCCGTTCATCATCTTTTCCCAAGCACTCCATGTTATTGCCTTCGAAACTTTATTTATACTATAACAATTTCAGAACACAAATAGCAAGAAGAATTACGCCCTTGATAATTTTTCTAGTTCTTGTTTTAAAAAAGTTTTTCAATTGTATTTTAAAGATTACTTTCATAAAACCTTTATTGCATTTCATCTGAATAGTAATTTATTATTTTCCTTTGTTTCATTGCCTTTTCTTTCCCTTTACAATTCCTTCTCCCGCTTTCTTTTTTCCCCGGTTCTTATATTCTAATAATTGAACATCCAAGAATCGGCGGGAGGTTTTCCAATGAATTCCAATCGAATCCCTTGGTTTGATAACGTCAAGGGAATCATGATCTTTCTGGTCGTATTCGGCCATTTGATTTCCACCTTCAAGAAAATCCCGGGAAACGAACCGGTGCTGTATATATATAATGTGATTTATGTATTCCATATGCCCCTGTTTGTGATGATCAGCGGCTATTTTTACCGCGACGGGAAATACAAAAAAGTCATACAATTTCTTTTTCTCTTTTTCCTCTGGCATTTGATCAACGGCATGTTTGTGAATTTCATCGAGGAAAGGAAGCCGGTCGTGATCGATCCGGGACACCGGCTGTTTGAAGTGTTCGACCCCTATTGGACGATGTGGTATTTGCTCGGAATGATTTTTTGGTATATGATCACCCCTTATATTACCCGCCTCCGTTATCCTTTGGTTTATGCAATCGTCTTCGCTTTTTTGCTGAGCTATTCCGCGGATGTGACCGGCTGGTTCGCTCTCCGGAAATTGGCCAATTTTTACCCGTATTTCCTGATCGGCTATTATTTAGCGCAAAAAAATCTGTTGAACCGGCTGAAAGAAAAGTTGCGGAAACGCCAAAAGGGGGTGTTGAGCCTCCCGCTCCTTGTACTCCTGAGCTTCTTGGCGGGAATGGTCTATCTTACGGCCGAATATCCGAAGATCACGGATCTTTTGCTTTTGGATCAATCGTACCGGCATTTTTCCTGGCCCTTTTATAAAGGCGCCTTCTATCAGCTGCTTTTCTATGGTTTATCCGGAGCCGTTTCCCTTACCATCCTCTTATTGACGCCGGAAAAGAAAAAACTGTTTCTTTTCCATACATTCGGTCTTTTCTCTTTAAACATCTACCTGCTGCATACCTTTTTCGTCCGGGTGTTCCGTCTTACCGTTCCCGAAACGGTATATGCGAACGCCTGGCTGCTGATCCTGGTTTCCTGCATCCTTTCCTTCCTCATTTGCGGTTTTTCCTCCCACCGGCTCGTGCGGAAATTGACCGTGCCTTTCATAAAACCTGATTTGCAGTTTTTATTTAAAACGAAATGAGGCGCCGGGGCCAATAAACAAGCCTCGAACTGGCATGATTTACCACTTGAGAAAAAAGTTTTTCAGACGAATAGAAAGGTAGGGGGGGTGAACGATTGATCCGATTTTGGAAAATCGCCGCCGTTTCCGCCATCCTGTTCTTTTCGGCAACCGCAATGCCGGCACTGCCGGGAAATCATTGGACGGTGGAAGCGGCGGGAACGGTAAAACTGAACAAGGTTCCTTACCTGACGACGGCAAATCTCAATTTACGAACCGGGCCGGGGACAAAGTACAAAGTGATATTGACCATCCCTAAGGGGAAACAGGTAACCGCAACGGAGAAATCCGGAAACTGGTACAAAGTTTCCTATTCATATACTTCCAAGGGCAAAAAATACACAAAGACCGGATGGGTGTCCGGGTCCTATTTGAAAAAGGCGTCGTCATCCGGTTCAAGCGGTTCGGCATCGGGAACAACAAAGATCACCAAAACCGTCTATCAAACGACCGCCAATCTCAATATGCGGACCGGACCGGGGACGAAATATAAGGTGATCTTTACCATTCCGAAAGGAAAAACGGTCAGCGCTACGGAAAAAAGCGGCAGCTGGCTGAAAGTTTCCTACACTTACACATCGAAAGGGAAATCCTATACGAAAACCGGCTGGGTCAGCAGCAGTTATTTAAAGGAATACAACCAATATATCAACACGGCCGGAACCTATTATTTTACGACAAAAACGGCCAATCTTTATTCGGGGCCGAATACGAAAAGCAAGGCCGCTTCCGTACCGAAAGACAATGGATTCTACTCGACGAAAAAAGTCATCAACAGCATCGGGCAAACATTCTATCAAGTTTCTCACAACGGAAAAACGTTGTACATCTATTCGGGAGACGTTAAAAAGGTCAACCCTTCCAACTTCTCTACAACCTTTTATTCGGCTCAAAATGACACCTATTTATACCAAAATCCTGGATACCAGACTCAGAAACTCGTAAAAATTTCAAAAGGTACTGTCATCAGTTCGAATCAGTCGGTCGGTTCCTGGTACAAAGCCGCATTCGACGGGAAAACGGGTTTCGTGCCAACAAAGGATTTTTCCAAATATAATCTGAAATTTACGGAAACCAAAATTTCAGGCGAAGCTTATTTTGTAAATTCCACGACCTACCTGTATCCCTTGCCGGACCAAAAGAACCAAAGCTTAACCACGGTACCCGGCGACCGGATCGTCTGGCCCACCCATAAAACATCCAACGGATGGTTCAAAATCAGTTATTCCGGAAAATCCGGCTACGTGGAAGGAAAATATCTGCTTCAAACTCCCGAAAACGCGATCCCATACTTAACGTTGGATTTAAGAAAACCAGCCAACATCACCGCTCAGGACATCCGGAATTTCTTTGACAGGAAAGGACATTCCGGCAGCCAATTAAAACAGTTTGCGCAAGACTTTGTAGACGCGGGAAAAAAATATGGGATAAACGCTTCATATTTGGTTGCCCACGCCATTTGGGAAACCGGCTGGGGCGGTTCTAATTTAACGTCCTACAAAAATAACCTTTATGGATACGGGGCATATGATTTGTGCCCGTTTACTTGCGGTTATTATTTCCCGAACGTGAAAGAAGGCATCAACTTCGTCGCTTATCAGGTGAAAAACAATTACCTCATGGCAAACGGCCCCAATTTTAACGGGTACCATTTGATCGGCATGAATAAAAAATATGCTACGGACCCCAAATGGAAAATCGGGATCGCCAGCCTGATGGCCGACATGAAGCCCTATGACGCTTCTTATTACAATAATCAAAAACCGGTGGCAGCCAATGGGCCAAAACCGCCGGACTACGGAAGGGACATCCCCGAAGGAAAGCCTGTGCCCGCGGACATCGTCCTTACTTACCCGAAACCGGTAAAAGCGAAAATCATAAACGGAAATGTAAACTTCCGCAGCCTGCCGTACTTAGCCAAGGGAACTGTGATCGAATCCATTACCAACGGTACCGAAGTCACGGTAGTCGGCTATAACACGGATGTGGCTTTTGACCCGGGTCGTAAAGATGCTTACGCCTACCGATGGTACCGCGTGATTTATAACGGCAAAAAAGGATGGGTTAACGGGGAATATTTACAATTTATCGAACCCAAATCGGTCAAAGTGCAAGTGAATATCAAAGAAGGGACGTTAATCATCCGCAACGGCCCCGGTACGGGCCATCGGAAGATCGGCTCGCTGAAAAAGGACGAAATCGTCAAAGCCGTTGTCGACAACACAGGCAACCCGGTTAAATTAAACGGTTGGTACCATATCTATCTCCCCGGCACCAAACATACCGGTTGGATTTCGGAAAAATACGCAGAAATAAGCAAATAACCGCCAAAAAAGCTGCAGTCCAAATGGACTGCAGCTTTTTCCATTTTCTTTTGGTCCTTTGTCAATTGTTGGGGTGGAGGCCTACGGCCTTACCCCACATGGACCCCGATTCTTTTATACTTGTATGTAAGCAGGATCTTGGCCCTTGCCCGCTCGAAGTTCCTGACGCCATACGCATTTCGCTTCATCACTTTCGTATGGTTGTTGATCCCTTCCAAAAAGCCATTCAACTGTTCAGGATTTCCATTTCCCAATTCCTCAAAGTCCGAACACAGTATTGAAACGCTTCAATCCCTGACTCTTCGACACGTTGATAAAATTGATGCAATTCTTCCTTGGTTTGAAGGAGATGCCTTCCGCCCCATTTTCTTTGGCCAGCTCCAGCCAACGGCAAAAGGCCTCCTTCAGTTCATAGGCTTTCTTCAGCGTCTCCGACTTATGGAGGTATCGATTTAAATACCAGCGTTCCTTTGCATTTAGTTCCTCCTTCTTTTTGTAAAAGATCCGCCTCATCCGCTTGCATTTCTTCCGGTCATAATCACTCCATACGGCCTGTTCGTTCCTTCTCACCCGATCCAGCGCCCAATTACGCATACAGGTAACGGCTGATGGTTTTCTTCTTCCGATTTGGCAAAATCCTGCGGTTCTCCCGTCTGGCCGTCGGCGATGATCACCTGGTACTTCCCGGCGCGCGTATCCCCTTTCTATTCATCGATGGCAATGACTTTCGGCAATTCGGAATGACCTTGCAATTCCTTTTTTGCCACCGCATCAAAACTCCGGATCACCGTCGAAACCGAGGCTCCGAACTGGAAAGCCAGGTCTTTGAACGTTTTGGCATGAATGCTTCGCACATTCACGGCCTGGTTCCACTCTTTGGAAAACCGCTGATACCGCTCAACGAACGGATTTTCTTCCGCAAACCGTTTTCCGCATGTTTGGCAGGCATATCTTCTTTTCCTGTAAAAAATGACCGTCGGCCGCTCAAACCATTTGAAATGCCGGATCTTTTGAATGCGGTAGTCGTGGATTTTTCTCCCTTCCGTATCGCAGCGGGGGTAACGGTGAGGCTTCACAGGCATTTCGACAGGTGAATCGAATGTTCACAGGTTTCCACTTTGTTGATTTTCACATCTTTCAAACCGGGGAGAAATAGGTTACGATTCAATTGACACGTGGCTCCTTTCTTTGTTGGTTGACCAAATCCAGTATAAAAGAAATCGGAGCCCACGTGTCTTATTTTTTGAATTGTTTCTAAACCCCAACAAATCGTATAGAGGTTTTCTTTTCTGCCGCTTTGCCTCATCCGTCCACTAAAAAAGGGCGAGCCAAAAACGGGTTGGCCACCCTTTCAGTCTTATTTCTTTTTATCTTTAAAATAATCGCTCCGAATGACCAGGTCGGCGACGGTTAAATCCGGGTAATTTTCCGGCAGCGGGGTGATCTTGTCCCGCGTGATCAAAATCCCTTCGTCGGCGTAGTCGCCTTTCGGGATGACGGCCTTGCCGTCCTCTTGCAATAACAAGTTTTTGCCCATCATATAATAGGTCTTTTCCTTTTCGATCCCCATGAGATCGGCGACCGTCGGCAGGATGTCGATTTGGCCGCCGATGGTGTCGATGACCTTCGGTTCCATGCCCGGATGATAGATGATGAAAGGAATCTGCATAAAGGAACGGACCCATTCCTCATCGCTGATCTCCCTTTTCAGCCACTTTTCCACTTCCCCTTTGTCCTTTTGGAAAAGTCCGTCATGATCGCCGTAGATGACGATGAGGGAATCATCCAACAGCCCTCTTTCCTCCAATCCTTTTATGAAAAGGGCGATGGACTCGTCCATGTAGCGGATCGATTGCAAATAATTGCCGATCGGCGTATTCTCCAGTTCCTTCGGCAGCGAAAGCGACTGTTCTTCCTCCGGTATGGTGAAGGGGACGTGGCTGGTCAAGGTAATAATCAAGGAATAAAAAGGCTGATCGGCCTTTTCCAAAATCGGCAGCGACTGGCGGAACGTCGATTTGTCGGAAAGGCCCATCCCGATGATGTCATCCTGTTTCAAATCATCGATGGCGTAAAATTTTTCGAATCCCAAATGGGGGTATACCATGTTCCGGTTCCAAAAGGTTTCTTCATCCCCGTGGATGGCGAAGGTATGATAGCCTTTCTCCCGGAGCAGTTTGGCCAACGAATGGTAAGTGTTGTTGGGAAAGCGGAAGAAGGTCGCCCCCTGTTTCACCGGATACAGGGACGTCTGTGTCAGTAGTTCGGCGTCGGAACTGTTCCCTTCGACCGTCTGCGGATAGATGTTGGAAAAATACATGCCGTCTTTGACGATCCTGTTCAGGAAGGGGGTGATTTCCTGGCCGTTCACCTTTTGGTTCAGCACGAAGGCTTGAAAGGACTCGACCTGTATAAAAATGAGATTTTTATTCTTTCCGATGCCGAAATAAGGGGATTGCCCTTCGTTTTTTTCCTCCCGGTTTTTTTCGGCAAACCACGTTTGAATCTGTTTCTTCTCCTGTTCGCTCAATTCTTTGGTTTGCCAATCGGTGATCACATTGTAAAGGTCGATCACGTGATGCCCGACGATGCCGTAGGCCTTCACCGCATCCAAGGCGTCCATCGTGCGGAAGGGCATATTGTCGATCCAGACGACTTTAACCGGTTTGGCCGCTGCAAAGAGACATCCTCCGAGAAGGAGCAGGGCGGCGAGTTTGATATTTCCTGGCCCTGAATGCCTTTGCATAAAAACCGGTTTAAAAAGAAGCAGAAGGTCAAGAAAAAATAGGATGTGCAACGGATGCAGCAAATACAAGACGCTTCCGCCCAGCCCGTTCAAGTTCGTGACCTGATATAAAGTGAAAAATTTCAGGGGAGTATGGAAATAGCTCATGTACAGCGTTTCGGCAAGCAAAAAAACGGACAGGCAAAAATCGACAATATACAGGCCGATCTTTCGCGCTTGCAGCGTAAAAAAAGAAAAGATCCCGTAAATCGCCAAAATGGTGCCAAAGGTAACCAGGAAAGCCCCTTGGGTAAAAACGAGCCCGTTCAACAGATGAACCATAATAAACTTTAAAAATATGCAAACGGCTAATAGGATGGACAACCATTCGGGAGGAAAGTGGATTTGCTGCAAGGCCGTTTCAATTTTCCCCTTCATACGTGTATCCTCCGGTTTTCCAGATTTTCCTTTGATCCTCGGGCATTTCGAAAAGAAGTTGTTCCCTTGATAAAAATTGCCGTTTCTCTAAATTTAAAGAAGAAACGACAACCCGACTGAGAAGACCAGACCGGCATCTCCCGAACCGGACGACCGGAACCAAATTTTTCCGTTTCACCGGTTTACACTTTAATAGTATATAAAAACTAATATAACAAAGCAAACGATCATCGACAGGATCCCGATGGGGACGCCGTATCTGGCCCACTCCCTGCTGGTGATATTCAGTCTCCCGGCGGCGACGATGTTCGGAATATTTCCGGGGATCAGCATGCCTCCGCTGATGATCAGCCCCAGCAAAATGGATTGGATCGTCCGGTCCTCCATCAGCGGGCTGATTTCCGCGGCGGCCAAGGTGGCGTTATCCAAAGTGGCGGAAATGATGTTTATCCAATACAGGATCAGAGGATTCAGTCCCACCAAATATTCTTTAATAAACGGCTCAAAGCCGGCGCCGAGCAGCGTCAGCCCCGCGACAAACAAATAGATTTTTGCCGTCCGCAGGAAGATGGCCTTATAGCTTTCCGACAGGGGGCCGGCATCCAGCCCATCGGCAGATTCGGCCGGGCGGATGAGAACCGCCGCCAAAATGCCGTACAAGACAACCGCGGGAATGACAAACATGCCGACCAAATCGATCAAATAAAAAAACTCCGCATCCAATTTGCTGACGGTGATCGTCGACAGCGGCTCCCCGATCGGAGTCAACGCCGCGCCGAGGCCGATGGAAAAACAGGCAAAGATGGTGAACAGGATTTCGGATTTTCGGTCGTAGCGCACCACGCTGGCAACCAATACGAGCACCAGGGCGGCGATGATGGCGGTGATCACGCTAGCGACCAGCCCCAAAACGATAACGACAAGGGCGATAAAAACGCCGGAGGGCAATTTTTGTTGTACGAATAAAATGGCTTTTTCCAAAGGGGAACGGAACCATTTAAAGAGCAGCCCGGAAACGAGAACGGCGGCCGTAATATGGACCGGATCTTCGAGGGCTTTCCGGAGCAGTTCTTCGGAAAATGCATCGCTGACAAAAACGGAAATGATCCCCATGACGAACAAAAATATTTCCAGATTCGCCTCCACTTTGTGAACCGTAAAAGGCAGGACGAGCACAAGCAATAAAATGATCATCAAGCCGATCATCATCTTTTCCTCATCTCCATAAAAACCTTTCTTCCGTTTTCGGAAAGGGCTGATTCGCGGAATGAAAAAGAAAACCCCGTTTCCCAAAGAAACAAGCGGGAGAACGGCCGTTTCATTCCCTGTTAATTCAACCATACCAAAAAACGCCTTCTCCGTCTAATCCTCATGGTCACTTCTCCTTCACATCAGATTTGCGGAATCCTTCAGCGATTCGCAAATTGATTTCGTGAGGCGCCCCGCTTCTGTTAAAGGTGATGGGCGGGCGCTCCCGTGAACGGGGGCCTTCGCTTTTTGGCCGGCGGAAGGAGCCGATCCCGAACAAAATTTTCCCCCGTCGGATGCCGGATCCGAATGAGGCCTTCGCCGGGGGCGCCATGTTTCGGGCGGCCGAATCGGGAATTTCCTCCGGCCGGATCCGGAGTCTCGTACCGCAAAAACCCCTGCGGCATAGTTCTTGCAGTAGAATGAACAATTTTTTCCTGCCGCCGGCTCCGATTCCTGCACCTCCCGGCCCGCGGCTGAAAAAGGCAAAAAAACGCCCGGAAATTCAAATCTTCCGGGCGGTCCGCCATCCTTCCTTGTCTTCAGCCATCTTGTCCCAAAGCGGCAGCGGCGTTTGGGGAAATGGCCGATACGGCACTTTTCCTTCAATCCTTCCATCGGTTTGTTCCAAGGGTTGGTGGCCCGGCCAAGATCCGCCCTGCGGCTTTTCCCTGCCTTCAACCTTTGCTCCAAGGCTCCCTTGGAATGCAAATATTCCCTTCCTGTAACCCTCGCCTTCAACCGGCTTGTTCCAAGGCCCGCTTGGCCAAAACGAGCCCGCCGACGATGCCGGAATCGCCCCGCAGACCGGGACTTACGATATAATCGGAAATCTTTTCATCGACGGCCGGAGCGGTGATATATCCGTTGATCATCTCCCGGACATGCCGGCGGATGAGCGGGAAGATGGCTGCCTGATTGGACACGCCTCCGCCGATGATGATTTTTTCCGGCATCAGGATCATGGTGTATTGGACAACGGCCTGGGCAAGATAATAGGCCTCCAGCTCCCACACCTTCTTCTCGTCCGCCAGCTCCGCTCCCTTCCTGCCCCAGCGTTTTTCAATGGCCGGACCGGAGGCAAGCCCCTCCAAACAGTCCCGATGGAAAGGGCATATGCCTTCGAAGGGGTCGTCCGGCGACTTGCGGACGATAATATGCCCCATTTCCGGGTGGGACATCCCTTCCAGCAATTCCCCGCGGAAAACGGCTCCTGCGCCAATGCCCGTTCCCACGGTCACATAGAGGCATGAATCCGCATCTTTGCCCGCGCCATATACATATTCCCCCAATACGGCGGCATTGACGTCGGTGGTAAATCCGCAAGGCACCTCCAGAGCGTCCTGAAGCGTTTGCAAAAACGGATAGTTTTGCCAGGGAATCTTCGGGGTCTTCAAAATATGGCCGTATGTCGGGCTGTTTTTCTTCACGTCGATGGGGCCGAAGGAGCCGATGCCCAATGCGCTGATCTTTTCTTTCCGAAAAAAGGCGATGACTTCCGGGATGGTTTCGTCCGGCGTCCGCGTCGGTATCGTGATCCGGTCTAAGATCTTTCCGTCCTCCGTCCCGATGGCGCAAACGAATTTGGTTCCTCCCGCTTCGATGGATCCGAGCAACATGGCGAATGTTCCTCCTCTTCCTCAATGTATTCATTATGGGCGGCCCGGGCGCCGGACCGCCTGGAATTTGCACGCGGCTTTCCGCATCCGGAGAACCGCGCGCGGATGATCGTACAAAAACCGTTCATTCCTTCGGTGATTCGGGCAACCGTTCCCTCGTCAAGGGCGAAAACGGGAATGGCCGCCAGAAGAATTCCGCCCGGTTCACCTCCCCGCTTTCCCGCGGATGGAGGATTCAGGAAGCGGCGTCAGGCAAAAAGGCCCCTATTGCGAGGGCCGGATTCCGCCCGGGCAGCAAGCCGGATTCCGCCTTAACCGTTGGACGCATACCTCCCAAACCAACGCGGAATCTGTTCCGATGCCGCGGCCGGAGAGAAATCCCCGGAACACCGGGAATGTCATGCGCGTCAAGGATGGGACACGATCCACTCCATCTTTCCTTCCGTACGGAAGCTTTGGACGGGATTCGGCAAGATGAAATGGTCGCCCTTTTTCAAGGGGAAGCTTTTGTCCCCGACCGTCACACTGCCGCTCCCGCCGATGACGCTCACCAGGAGATAGGGCGCCGTTTTCGGGAATTCCCCTTCCCCGGAGATCTCCCATTTATAAACGGAAAAATATTCGGAGCGGATGAAACAGGTGATGGCGGCCCCTTCATGGGCTTCCTTTTCGAAATGCAAATCGTGGTCCCGGTGGGGAACCGTGATCACATCCAATGCCTTGTCCAAATGCAGTTCCCGCTTGTTTCCCTTTTCGTCGGTCCGGTCATAGTCGTACACCCGGTAGGTCGTATCGGAACTTTGCTGGGTTTCCAAAACGAGGGTCCCTTCACAGAGGGCGTGGATCGTGCCGCTTGGCACAAACAAAAAATCGCCCGGCCGGATGGGAACTCTTCGCAGCAGCCTGTCCCATTCTCCGTTTTTAATCATGTAGTCCAGCTCTTCCTTCGTCTTTGCGTGATGGCCGTAAACGAGTTCCGCCCCCGGTTTGCAATCGATAATGTACCAGCATTCGGTTTTTCCCAATTCGCCATTCTCATGGATTCCGGCGTACTCGTCATCGGGATGGACCTGAACGCTCAAGTCGCTGTTTGCGTCCAAAATCTTGGTCAACAGCGGAAAGACCTCGTTTTGGTCGTCGCCGAACAGTTCCTTCCGGTGTTTTTTCCAGAGATCGCCCAATCCCATGCCTTTATACTCGCCGTTTAACACCGTGCTCTGGCCGTGCGGATGGCCGGATATCGCCCAGCATTCCCCGGTATGATCCGAGGGGATGGCATAACCGAACCGATCCCTTAATGCCGTCCCGCCCCATATCCGCTCTTTGAAAACCGGTTGCAAAAATATCGGTTCCATCATCCCAATCCTCTCCTAATCCTTGATGTTTCGACAAAAGTTTGCCGGCCTCTGATTCCCGTAATATTATACCATTTGTGAAAGGTTCGTTTATATACATTTCTTTTCAATCCGGGAAAAGTAAGCCCTTTTTCTCCCCAATCTCCCCTCTTATCCGCTTTTCCTATCAATCCCTCCGGCCGGAAACCCGGCGCTCTCCTCCCGGCGACCCGTCCGAAGACCGGAGCGGCGCATTTGCTTCCGCTCTTTTTCCCGGCGGGTTACGGCGAAATCTATGAAAATGCCTGCAAAAACCGAAGCAAAAAATTTTTCCGGAACCGACTTCCCTATTTTTGCCGATTTCTGCGGAACGGCGGAAAAAAAGCGCGGGTTTTGTTTTCCGGCCTGTCGAATTTTCGGATAATTATAGTCCGTTTTTCCTTGTTTTTGAAATGGAAGATCTAGTACTTTTTTCTCATTTTTTTAATTTTCGAAAAAAAATACGTAAAAACCCTCTTTTAACTCTATGAAAAAAGGACAAGTTTCAATATAATAGATTCAAAGAGCAGATATCATCTGAGTGGTTACCCTAGTCAGCGGAGGATAATGTATGCAATTTAATCAATACGGATTAGTTCTGCACAAGAACGGGGAGGCTTTGGAAAATATCTCTTATAAAGGAATACAGTTTCAATTGCTCGCTTCCTATGACGGTACAGAAGTCATCAAACACACCTTGGATCAAGGGACAAAATGGACGATTATCTCTTCCAGCGATTGGAACGGGTTGGAATTTTTATATGTGCTGAAAGGCTCCTTGCTCGTCACGGTGGACGAAAAAAAGCTGGAAATCCATGCCGGTGACAACCTGTCATTGGCCCCGGTTAAGAAAACGTGCATCTTCGAGGCGCAAAAACCGACGGAATTCATTTACGTATCTTCACGGCCCGTTTTCAAAAATTACACGGATCTTGTCGAACAATTGAAACAGCTGGGCATCATCGTCGAAGAAAAAGACGGTTATACGGCCGACCATTGCGTACGGATCAAGGAGTTTTCCTTAAGCATCGGAAAGATGCTGAATCTGTCGCAAAAAGAATTGTACGTCCTCCATCTCGGGTCCTTTCTCCATGATATCGGCAAGGTGAAAATCCCCGATTCCATCTTGCAAAAACCCGGAAAACTCACAAAGGAAGAATGGGACATCATCAAGATGCATCCGATTTACGGCAGGGACATTTTGCTGGACTCCAAACTGCCGATGCTCATGCAGGCGGCAACCATCGTGGAACAGCATCACGAACGTTATGACGGGAAAGGCTATCCCTTCGGTCTGAAAGGGGAGGAAATCTCCATCGGCGCCGCCATCGTCGCCGTCGCCGACTCGTTGGATGCGATGACCACGGACCGGGTTTACCGGAAAGCGCGAACTTGGGAAGAAGCCGTGCAGGAAATTAAGAGAGGTAGCGGAACGCTCTATAACCCCAGGGTTGTGGATGCGTTTTTAGCTATAGAATCCAATTTAAAAAAGATGGGAGGATTTGTATGAAAAAACTTCTGTCTTCCGCGCTTTTGACACCGCCTGCACCGTGGGTAAACAGACATCAGCCCCCTGCTCCGTGGGTGAACAAAACTCAGCCGCCCGCACCGTGGGTGAACTGAGAAGCATCCAAGAGGGACTTCATATAAGGAAAACTGCCCGGAAGCCATATGGCCCGGGCAGTTTTCCTTTTTCCCATCCCGCGCAAATCGTGCCGGCCCCTTTCCGGTGTCCGGCGCTTCCGGCACACCGGAAAATGTTCAGCCGGCCAGATCCCTCCGTCTGTAGCCGATCATCCCCGCTGCCGCCGCCACAGCCGCAATGGCCGTCAGAACGGTCAAGGAAAGCCAGTCGATATTTTCCTTCAACGTATCCGGAATATGTTCAAAAACGGACAAACGGGTCAGCCATTCCGGCAAATCCAATAAATCCTTTAAATAAAGGACGAAGAAACAATAGACCAAATATAACCAAAGCAGGTTCGCCGCCTTCGGAAAGAACCCGATGATCAGAACCGCCGCCCCCGCCAATGCCCACAGCGCCGGCAAATAGACGAACGCCGATCGGAACAGGTCCACCGCGGCCAGGGGTTCCTCCATCGTCGCATACAGCGCGGACCAAAGGCCGAGGGCAGCCATGGCTTGCATCAAAACGGAAACGCCGACGGCCGTTCCAAAGAAGGCCGCCATCATGCGATAGCGGGACACCGGGCGGCTGTAAAAATGTTCCATCCGGTTTTTCTGTTCTTCACTTTTTAATTTGAAAAGGACGATTAACGTCGGCACGGAACCGATCAAGGACAGGATCGCCAGCACCAGCCCCAGGAATTGTTCAAGCAAGGAATTTCCGGAATCGGAGTTCAAGAAAACCTGCAAATAATCCAGTTCCTGCAAATAGGTTTCCAAATCGTTCACGATTGACCCGTAGGAAGCGCCCAACAAAAAGACGCCGATTCCCCATGAAATGATCTGCGTTCTTTCCAGGCGAACCACGAAGCCGGGAAGTGTTTGCAAAAAGCGGGAAGCGCGGCTCCTGCCTTTTCTTTCCGGGAGAAATCCCGTCCCCATGTCGCGGATGTTATTCAAATAAAAGGCCAGGACCCCCGCGGCGGCGGCAAAAACCAATGCAAAAATGACGGGCCGCCAATCATTGCTGTAAAACACCTCCGTCCGGACCGCCCAGCCGAGCGGAGAAATCATGGAAACCGTTTCGTTCGACACGTCCCCCGCGGCCCGGATGATGTAAGCGACGATTAAAAAGGCGAAGGAAAACATTGTCGCAGCCCTTGCCGTCTCCATGAACTGGGCGAACAGGGAGGTTACGGCGGCAAAAGCCAATCCGAACGCGCCGAGAACGCATCCGTAAAGGAAGGAGCTTTCCCAATCCATCCCGGAAATATCCAGCGCACCTAGCCCGAAACCGGTCAGCAGGGCCAGCAAGCCGTTGACCAGGAATACCTCCAACGCGGCGGCGTTCAAATAGGCGAGCCTTCCCACGGGCAGGGAGCGGACCAATTCGATCCTGCCCTCTTCTTCGTCCTGCCGCATCGTCTTTCCCACCATTAAAATATTCATGACAGCTACGGCTACCACGGTAAACAACAGCATTTCATGGCCAAATATTACAGCCGTGTTATAGTCCTCCGGCGGGTAACCGGGTCCCAGCATGGCCACCATTGCCGGATTTTGCAACGTTAAAGCCATGGCTTGGATTTCTTCATCAGTTTTATAAAGGGACGGATAGGCAAGCGCCGTCGCCAAGGTCGTAAAGAGAATGCCCGCAAGCCAGATGATGATCTTGAAACGGTCTTGGCGGAGGATCAGCTTCGTGATCTTGAATGTCCCTTTCGCCAGTTGTCCTTTCATGGTCATTCCTCCCCGATTCCGGATGCGGACCGCTCCGATCCTTCATAATGGCGCAAGAACAAATCTTCCAAGGTGGGCGGGGTGCATTCCAGCTTCTGGATCCCGAACTGGCTCAAATGGCGGATCACCCCGTCCATTTCTTCCGTATCGACTTGGAAGGAGATCCGCAAATTTTCCATGACGAGATGATGGACGCCTTTCAGGTTCTCCAAGCCGTGAACCGGCTCCTTCGTTTCCACGGTCATATGGTTGCGGGTGAGATGGCGCAGGTCGGCCAGCGTCCCCGAATCGATGATCCGCCCCTGGCGGATGATGGCCACCTTTTCGCACAGCTTTTCCACTTCCGATAAAATATGGCTGGACAAAAACACGCTTTTTCCAGCATCCCGCACTTCCCGGACGCATTCCTGGAAGATGCGCTCCATCAGCGGATCCAAACCGGAGGTGGGCTCATCCAAAATATAGAGATCCGCATCGGAGGCAAAGGCGGCCACAAGGGCGACCTTTTGCCGGTTTCCCTTGGAATAGGTCCGGCATTTCTTCGTCGGGTCGAGATCAAATCTCTCCAGAAGTTCATCCCGTTTCCGGGCATCCACCCTTCCTCTCATCTTCAACAACAGATCGATCACTTCGCCGCCGGTTAAATTCGGCCAAAGATTGACATCCCCGGGGACATAGGCGATGCGCTTATGAATCTCCACCGCGTCCTTCCAGGCATCTTTGCCGAAGATTTTCACTTCCCCTTCCGTCGGTTTCAGCATCCCGAGCATGATCCGTATCGTCGTCGATTTCCCCGCGCCGTTCGGTCCGATGAACCCGTAGATTTCCCCTTCCTCGATCGTGAGATCGACATGGTCAAGGGCGGTAAATTTCCCGAATTTTTTCGTTAAACCCTTCACTTCCACCATGCTCATGGAAATCCCTCCGTCACTTATAAAAACATGTTTTTAAAACCGCCAAATACTCGTCGAATTCCTGCCAATACGGCGTCAAATCGACTTCCGACAGCTTTTTTCCCCTGAAGGCTTCCCTTAAATCGAGCTCATAGCCTTTCATCGCCCATTTGATCAATTGAAAGGCCTTATCGGGATCGACGCCGTCGCGGAATTTTGTCCGGTCGATCCTTTTTTGCCGGTAAAGCCGCTCTTGAAGCAGCGCGTAGATCTCTTCGTACTTTTTCTTAAACGGTTCCGGCCATTCCTGTTCGACCTCCAAAATGAATCTTCCCAAAAACAGGGTCACTTCCGGGAATCGGACCAAAAATTCAAACTTGATCCGGGCGACATGGCCGAGACGGTCGATCACATCCTCAATCGAGTCATCGATCCGGTTCAAATAATGCTCCTTTACCGTTTCAAAACTGTAATCGATCAAATACAGATAAAGATCCTGTTTGCTGTTGAAATAATAAAACAGCATCCCTTTCCCGATTCCCGCTTCCTTCACGATCCGGTTCGTCGACGCCTGTTCGTATCCTTTATCCGCAAATTCTTTCAAGGCTGCACGGATGATCCGTTGTTTCTTTTCCTCGGGGAGTTTCTGAAACGGATCCGTCAATGGCATCCTCCCTTTCGTAAATTGGATCGGGACCGGCCTTTCTGGCCTGGTCCCTCAAGTTTTTTGAAAAAATCTGAAAATCGACCAATCTGGTCGAATTCATTATACCACCAACCCCCCGCCGCCTCAAGAAGGGTTTCAGGAACCGCTCCCTTTCGCCGGAAGCCCCGTTTCGCGGGTCGGCGGGCGGCGGGAAAAGCGGCCCTTCAAAAATATTCGGCAAACAAAAAAGGCGTCCCTTGCTGATGGGACACCTTCTTCGAACGTGCCATGAAAGCATGCTTCTTGTCCTAAGCTTCCCGCCCACGGCCGGATGCCTCGGATCTTTCCGAAAAAAGCCTTACGGGCGAAAGGCCCGTTGCCGCGGGACGCCCTTTTTGCCCTTTCGGTCATTTTTGCAGAATCTTTTCCACCATCGCCATCACGTTCGTTTCCAGCTGCCGGAGCCGGGCTTCACTTTGCGCCTCGGAATCCCCCCGGACGGCAAAATAGAACTTGCACTTCGGCTCCGTTCCGGAAGGCCGGATGCAGAACCAGGATTCGTCCGCCAAATAATATTTCAATACGTTCGATTTCGGCAAATGGATCGGGGTGGTTTGGCCGGCGGCCTTGTCCACCCTTTTTTGGGTTAAATAATCTTCCGTTATGGCCACCGGGATGCCGCTCACTTCTTCCGGCGGATTTTGCCGGAAGGCATCCATGATCGCCCGGATTTTTTCCGCTCCGTCCTTTCCTTTCAACGTGATAGACCGCAGAGACTCTTTGTAAAAGCCGTACTTTTTGTATATCTCCATCAATACGTCGTAGAGGCTTTTCCCTTGGGCTTTATAATAGGCGGCCGCCTCCGCCGCAAACAGCGCCGCCTGGATGGCGTCCTTGTCGCGGACAAAATCGCCGATGAGATAGCCGTAACTTTCCTCGTAGCCGAATTGGAACACGTGGGACCCGGTTTCCTTGAATTCCTTGATCTTTTCCCCGATGAATTTGAATCCGGTAAGGGTATCGATCGTTTCCACGCCGAAATCGGAAGCGATGGCGCGCCCCAGTTCGGAGGTGACGATCGTCTTCAACACCGCGCTGTTTCGGACAAGCATTCCCTTTTCCTGTTTCTGGGACAAAAGATAATAAAGCAGGATGGCCCCCGTTTGGTTCCCCGTCAATACCACATAGTCTCCCCGGCCGTTTTTGACGACGATCCCCAGCCGGTCGCTGTCCGGGTCCGTCCCCATGATCAGGTCCGCATCGTATTTTTTCCCGTAGCGGATGGCGATTTCGAAGGCTTCATGCTCTTCCGGATTCGGCGATTTGACCGTGGAAAAATCCGGATCCGGCTGCTCCTGTTCTTTAACGACATAGACGTTTTGAAAGCCGAACTCCCTTAATCCCGTTTGCACCAATTGACCGGCGGTACCGTGCAGGGGGGTGAAAACGATCTTCAAATCCTTGCCCCCGTTTAAAATGACATCCCGGTTCAATTGGATCGTTTTCAATTTCTCGATATAGGCCAAGTCGATGTTTTCGCCGATAAATTGCAGCAGGCCTCGATCGATCAGTTCTTGTTCGCCCGGCACCGTCAGGGAAAGCTCATCTTCCACTTCATACACGTAACGGATGAGTTCGTCGGCCGCTTTCGGCGTCAGCTGGCCGCCGTCTTCCCCGTACACCTTGTAGCCGTTGTATTCCGGCGGATTATGGCTGGCGGTGATCACCACCCCGGCAGCGGCATGCAAATAGCGCACCGCAAAGGAAAGCTCCGGGGTCGGACGGAGGGACTCGAAAACATAGGCTTTAATCCCGTGTTTTCCGACCGTCTTTGCCGTTTCCAGGGCAAATTCCCTCGACTTGCGGCGGGAGTCATAGGCGATGACAACCCCTTGCTTGGCCTTTTCCTCGCCGCCCGATGCCAGCAAAAATCTCGCCAATCCTTCGGAAGCCTTCCTCACCGTATAAATGTTGATCCGGTTCGTGCCCGGGCCGATCTCCCCGCGCATGCCGCCGGTGCCGAATTCCAGGTATTTATAAAAAAGGTCTTCCAGTTTTTTTTCGTCTTTCGCCATCTCTTCCAGCTGTTTTTTCAATTCCGGATCCAAGTTTTCAAAGCGCAGCCATCTCTCCGCTCTTTGTTTCCATTCCATGCATTGATTCCCCCAAGAATTTGATTCCGAAAAAATTATACCAAATGATCCGGGAAAAACCTATCCGCGCCAAAAAAAGTTCCTTATTTTTCCTGTTTTAACGGGCCGTTCCGCCGCGGCGAAACTTCCGGCATGCGGCGCCGGGCGGCAAGGCGCAGGACCTAGAAGGGGAGGCTCCGGCCGGAAAAGCTCCGCGGCCCTTTAGGTCCTTTGAAAGATTTGCCCTGCGGAAGGAACACCGCCGGCATTTTGCCGGCCGGGAAATGCCCGCCGATCCGGCGGCTTCCTTTCACGGCCCGGACGAATGGCAGGATCCGGGAAAAATGTTTTGCACAAAAGGGGCCGCCTCGGAAGTTTTCAATGATCACCGGCGGGCACCCATGTGCACAAGTATTGAAGCCACCGTTTCAGCCGGAAGTTTTCATTGATCCCGCTTCCCTGCCATGACTTTTTGTCCCCGCTGTAGTAAAGTAAAAGAAGGGAATCCGCTTTATCCCTCGGCTTTCCTCCTTCCGGCCGGAAGTCCGGCCGGCTCATGTGGAAGAACGATTGATCTCGCAAACGAAACAAGGAAAGGGGAAGATTGGATGATCCGATTTGCCGTGATCGGAACGAATTGGATTACGGATAAATTCATTGAAGCCGGGTATCTCGCCGGAGACTTTCAGCTCGCCGCCGTCTATTCCCGCACGGCGGAGCGGGCGAAGGAATTCGCCGGGAAGTACGGGGTGGACACCATCTTTACCGACTTGGAGCAAATGGCAAAAAGCGACGCTTTCGACGCGGTTTATATCGCCAGCCCGAACGCCCTGCATTGCGAACAGGCCGTCCTCATGATGCGGCACGGGAAACATGTCCTTTGCGAAAAGCCGCTGGCCTCCAACTTCCGGGAAGCGCAACGGATGCTCGATACGGCAAGGGAAAACCGGGTGCTGTTCATGGAAGCCCTGAAAACGACCTTTATTCCGACTTTTTTGAGCATAAAAGAAAACTTGCCGAAAATCGGGAAGATCAGACGGGCGTTTTTTAATTTTTGCCAATACTCTTCCCGCTATGACGCCTATAAAGAAGGGATCCTGTTAAACGCCTTTAATCCCGCCTTCTCCAACGGAAGCCTGATGGATATCGGCGTTTATTGCCTGTATCCCGCCGTCTTTCTTTTCGGCGAACCGGAGAAGGTCCTGGCGAACGCCTTCATGCTCGAATCCGGCGTCGACGGGGAAGGGAGCGTCATTTTATCCTATCGGGACATGGAAGCCGTCCTGATCCACTCGAAGATCGCCAATTCCTTCATCCCGTCGGAAATCCAAGGGGAAAAAGGGACAATCATCATCGACAAGATCTCCTCCCCGGCCAAAGCGACGATCGTCTACAACGACGGCACAAGGGAAGAGATCGGCAGAAAACAGGAGGAGAATACCATGGTCTATGAGGTGAAGGAATTCGTCCGGCTGATCCGGGAAGGGAAGCGGGAATCGGCCGTGAACAGTTTTGAAACCTCCCTCCTGACCGCAAAGATCATGGAAAATATCCGCCGGCAGATCGGCCTCGTTTTCCCGGCGGACCAAAAATAAGTTCACGAAAACCAGTGACTCCTTTGCCCGGGCAAAAAAGCCCGCTTCCCCGGCGAACCCCTCCCGCAGGAAAGGTTCCGCCGTCCGGACGGGCCCCGAAAGGGCGGGGATCCGGCAACTGAAACGGAACGGGCCGGCGTTTCGCCGGCCCTTTTTAAGCAGATACTTCCTCTTTCTTTTCCGCCCCGTCTTTTTCCGGGGTCTCGATGGTTTTGATCCCCAGCACATCCAAAATGAAGACGAAAATCGGGATCCCGAGGATCATCCCCCATACCCCGAAAAAATGCTCGCCGAAAATCAAAACGATGAAGGTATAAAAAACGGGGAGATTCGTTTTCGCCGACATAAATTTCGGATTCAAAATATAGGCCTCAATGGCGTGGATGACGGCGATCATGATCAGCACATAAACCACTTTGATGACGCCGCCGATGCTGTAAGCGATAAAACATAAGGGGATCAGGGAAATGATGACGCCGGCCACGGGAATCAGCCCGAGGAAAAAGATCATGATCGCGAGCCCGAACAATTGCGGAAAATCCATCAGCCAGAGGAAAAAGACCGTCAAGAAGGTGTTGACCGTGGCGATCAAAAATTGGGCTTCGATCACCTTGCCGAAGGTCCGGATGAATTTCCTCCCGAAATACTCGATTTCATTGTAAAAGGAACTGATCTTGCTGTCCTTGAACTTGCCGGTAAAGGCGATGATCCTTTCCTTTTCCAGCAGAAAGAACAGGCTTAAAATCAAGGATAGCAGCACATGCAGGCTGATTGTGCCGATATTGCTGAAATATTTGACCAAAAATGAAACGCCGACGCTGATATAATTGGTAATTTCATACCGCTTGATCTGTTCGACGATGAAGTTGATGACGACATTGTCCTGGGGCTTGGAGTAAAAATCGGTCAGCTGTCTGATCAGCTGGGTGATTTCGTTCACGAATACCGGCGTATATTTTACGATCCCGTATGTTAAAGCGAAAATGGCTAAAGAGTACAATATAAAAATCGTAATTTTCCTGTTGAGCGGCACCCGTCTGGAAATAAACCTTTCCAGGCCGTTCATCAAAAAGGAAAAAATGAAGGTCAATAAAATGATGTTGATGATCCCCCGCAACAGGTAAAGAACAAAGATTAATATGGCAAAAATAATAACCCGCTTCCATCCGGTACCTTGAAAAATCTTTTTTACTTCAGATTCCACCTGGCCCTCTCCCATCATGAAAGATTCCTTATACCAATATTTTAAGCCATTTTCCCTTCCGTGTATTGATAAAAATGAACGGTCTTTCGCGAAAAAAACTCCCATTTACGAATACGGATGACCGGCAATCCGGTGTCATTTTAACCGCCCTTCTAAAGAAAAATTTCATTGCAAGTTGTCCAATAACCGGAAAAACATGATCCGGCAAAGATTGACAACCTGCGGTTCCCATGTTACGATGTACCCAAACACTATATTTTGTGTTTTTCTTGAATGATAAAACAATATATTGAGTATCGGCAAGTCAAGGTGCCTGAACAAGGCTTAAAAGGGAATCCGGTGAAAATCCGGAACTGTCCCCGCAACTGTAAATGCGTACGAACGGGTCATATCCACTGTATCGAAGGGCCGGCGCTCCAAGACGCGTCCTCCGCACCAATCCGGCCATTCGATGCGGGAAGGGACCCAAGTAGGATGATGCATGAGTCAGGAGACCTGCCTTGCTTGCCTAAAGTTTCACTTCTTCGGGGGTTGGGAAGGTGAAACGATGGCGAATGGGATCCGTCCTTTTCCTGTCGTTTATCCGCTTTCAACCCCGAGCGGATATTTTTTTATGTCTAACAGAAAGGGGAAGAGGGAGCAGTGACCGGAATGATCACGACCGCGAAAAATCAGGGAATTGACAAAAACAGGCTGGAAACCTTGATCGATTGGGCGGCTTCTTTTGACGGCGCCCCGTTGAACGGCCTTCCGGCTTACAAGGAAAAAATCTTTCGGACCATCGCACAGAGACAAGAACTGACGGAAGACCGGCTGACCCGATTGCTCATTGCAACCGCATTGGAAAATGTGGACGAAGCGAACCCGCAATGGAGCTTTGCCGCAGCCAGAATATACTTGGACGATCTTTACCGCCAAGCGAGTGAAAACCGGGGATATGCGAAAGAGTTAAAATACGGGGATTACTACCGGCTGCAAAAAACATTGGTGGAGAAAGGCATTTATTCTCCAAACATCCTGGAAAAATATACGGAAGAGGAGATCCGCCTGCTTTCCCGGATCATCGATCCGGACAAGGACCTGCTTTTTGACTATACCGGTTTACATACCTTGGCGACCAGATATTTGGCCGCCGACCATGACAAAAACATCTATGAACTCCCCCAAGAGCGATGGCTGACGATCGCCTTGTATTTGATGCAAGATGAACCGAAGGAACGGCGCCCCCACCTCGTTCGTGAGGCCTACTGGGCATTATCGAACCTTTACATGACGGTCGCCACTCCCACATTGGCCAATGCCGGGCTGGCCCACGGCCAACTGTCCAGCTGTTTTATCGATACGGTGGCGGATTCGCTCATCGACATCTACAACAGCAATACCGACGCGGCCAGGCTCTCCAAAGACGGCGGAGGAATCGGGGTATATATGGGGAAAGTGAGGAGCCGCGGCAGCTCCATCAAAGGTTTTAAAGGGGCATCATCCGGTGTCATCCCATGGATTAAACAACTGAACAACACGGCCGTGAGCGTCGATCAGCTCGGGCGGCGGAAGGGCGCCATATGCGTTTACCTCGATGTTTGGCACGCCGATATCCTTTCCTTTTTGGATTTAAAATTGAACAACGGGGATGAAAGGCAGCGGGCCCATGACATTTTCACCGGCGTCTGCATTCCCGACCTGTTTATGGAACAGGTGGAAAAGCGGGGAGACTGGTACTTGTTTGATCCCCACGAAGTGAAGCGGGTCATGGGGTTCGCCTTGGAAGACTTTTATGATGAGGAACCGGGAAACGGCTCCTTCCGGGAAAAATACTTTGCTTGCGTCCATGATGACCGGTTATCGAAACAAAAAATTCCCGCGATTCAAATCATGGCGCGAATCATGAAGTCCCAGCTGGAAACGGGCACCCCGTTCATGTTTTACCGCGATCAAGTGAACCGCATGAATCCGAACAAGCACGCCGGGATGATCTACGCGAGCAATCTTTGCACGGAGATTGCCCAAAACATGTCGCCTACGGTTCAATACGAGGAAACGATGGACGGGGATGTGATCATCACCCGCAAAAAAGCCGGGGATTTTGTGGTTTGCAACCTGTCCTCCGTCCATTTGGGAAAAGCGGTTCCCGATCAAGTCCTGGAACGGCTCATTCCCATCCAGGTGCGGATGCTGGACAACGTGATCGATTTAAACACCATCAGCGTCAAACAGGCTGCGGCCACGAACAAGAAATATCGGGCGATCGGCCTCGGCACCTTCGGCTGGCATCACCTGCTGGCTTTGAAAAGGATCCATTGGGAATCGGAGGAAGCGGTTGAACTGGCGGACAGACTGTATGAAAAAATCGCCCGTTTGGCCATTCGGGCGAGCATCGAACTGGCGAAAGAAAAAGGGCCGTACCCGCTGTTTGAGGGAAGTGAGTGGCAAACGGGGGAATACTTCGCCAAAAGAGGTTATTTGACGGGCGAAAATGCCGAAGAATGGGAGGAAATTCGAAAAATGACCCAAAAGCACGGCATCCGCAACGGCTATTTGATGGCCGTCGCCCCCACATCCAGCACGTCCGTCATCGCCGGTTCCACCAGCGGCATCGATCCCGTTTTTAAACCCTTTTATTACGAGGAAAAGAAGGATTACAAGCTGCCGGTTGTGGCTCCCGATCTGGATCACCGCACCTATGACATTTACCGCCGGTCGGCCTACATCGTCGATCAGCGCTGGTCCATCCGGCAAAACGCGGCGAGACAGAAGCATATTGACCAATCGGTTTCCTTCAATTTTTACGTTCCCCACAATATCCGGGCAAAGGTTTTGCTCGACCTTCATCTGCAGGCCTGGAAATCGGGACTAAAAACCACCTATTACGTCCGGTCCACGGCATCCGATATCGAGGAGTGTTCCTGGTGCGCGTCCTGATCAGTTATGCCAGCTTCAGCGGAAATACGAAAGAAGTGGCCGAGATCATCGAAAACCGGTTGGCCCGGGAAGGATTTGCCGTCGAGAAATACCGGATCAACCGCCTTAACCGGGACATCCCCGACCTTTCCCGTTTCGATCTCATCTTTCTCGGCACCTTTACCTGGGGAAAGGGGGCCACTCCGGAAATCGTCAAGGATTTTGTTTATAAAATCGGCTATAAACCGGCAAATGTCTTCATATTTGGCACCGGGGACACTCAATTCGGCGGCGACGAGTTATTTTGCAAAGCCTGCGACAAGCTCGCCAAATTTTACGGATCGACCTATGAACCTTTAAAAATCGAACAAAGCCCCCGGGGTGCCCAGGAAAAGAAAGTTACGGAATGGACGGAGGGAGTGATCGAACATTGGAAAAGCTCCTTAAAAAAGCAACCGTTTTGGAGCCGGAAAATCCGAACAGATCGACCGCCCTTTTCGGCGGGAAGGCCAGCGGGATCTTAAATTGGAATGATATCGCCTACCCCCATTTTTACGATTACCGGGAACAGATCCGCGCTTTGTTCTGGCGGGCGAGCGAAGTGGATATGACCCATGATGTGAAGCAATTTCCGAGCCTCTCCGCCGGGGAACAAAATGCCTTTTTAAAAATCATCGGGCTGCTCGCCACCCTGGACGGCCCGCAAACGGATATTGCCATGCGCATTTCCCATTATTCCACGGACCCGTCGGTCAAATCGATCATGGCGACCATCGCCGATCAGGAAAGCGAACATAACCACAGTTACGCCTATGTGCTCTCTTCCGTCGCCACCTTAGATCTGCAGATCGCATCCTTCGAGACGGGCCGCCGGGATCCCGTTTTATTGAAACGGAACGAACGGATCATGAAGGTCTATAATGAATTCGCGGAACATCCCACGATTTTGAACGTGTTGAAAACCATGGTGTATTCCTCCCTGCTGGAAGGATTGTACTTCTATTCCGGATTTGCCTTCTTTTATCATTTGGCCAGGCATCAAAAAATGGTCGGAACATCGGCCATGATCTCCTATATCAACCGGGATGAACTGCAGCACGGACGTTTTATCAGCGAATTGTTCCGGGCCACCTTGGCGGAAAACCCGGAGTATAACACGGAAACGTTCATCGATTGGGTGTACGGCCAATTCCGGCACGCCGTCGAACAGGAAACGATCTGGAGCCGGTATATCCTGAAAGATATCGACGGCATCGATTTGACGGAAATGGAGGGATACATCCAATACCGGGCCAATAAAATGCTCCGCCTTCTCGGGTTGAGCGATCTTTATGAAAACCGCACGGAAAACCCGATGAAATGGATCCGCGCCTACGTCGATAATTTCGACGGAACCAAGACAGACTTTTTCGAACAAAAATCCCGCCAATATATAAAAGTCGGGGACTTGAACGGGTTCGACGAATTGTAGGGGAGATTTCGGGGGAAGGGCCGGCCGGTATGGCCGGCTGCGGGATAGATGAAGACTTCTCCTAAAAAGCCGATGGATCCGCAATTACCGGGTTTTATGACCGCCGGTCCGTTTTCCCTGGATTCCCCGGAATCGTAAGTCCGGGGCAAGGAAATACCTTAGCGGTCCTTTTCCAACGTATGCAAAGCGACGCTGATTTCCGCGGCAAGCTTCGCGTTATTTTTCACGAGGGCGATATTGGCCGCCAAACTTTTTCCGCCCGTCAAATCTTTGATCCTGCCCAATAAAAAGGGAGTGACCTCCTTGCCCCGGATCTTCCGCTCTTTCGCTTCCGCGAGCGCCCTTTCGATGATCTCCCCGATCATCGCTTCGTCCATGGATTCCGCTTCTGGCACCGGGTTGGCGACGACCACGCCGCCCCCCAGTCCGAGGTCCCACTTCGTTTTGATCAATTCGGCGATCTCTCCGGGGGAATCCAGCCGGAAGTCCACTTTGTGGGGGCTCGTCCTCGTGTAAAAGGCCGGCAGACGGTCCGTCCGATAGCCGATGACCGGGACGCCCCGGGTCTCCAAGTATTCCAAAGTCAGGCCCAGATCCAATATCGACTTGGCGCCGGAACATACGACGGCCACATTGGTCCTGGCCAATTCCTCCAGGTCGGCGGAAATGTCCATCGTGATCTGGGCTTCCCGGTGAACGCCGCCGATCCCGCCGGTGGCGAACACCCTGATCCCCGCCAGGGCCGCGCAGATCATCGTCGCCGCCACCGTCGTCGCCCCGTGCTGCCGGGTGGAAATCAAATAGGGCAGGTCCCGGCGGCTCGCCTTATGAATCCCCCGGTGTTCCGCCAAAAATTCGATGTCCTTTTCGCTCAGGCCGATGCGGATCTTCCCGTCGATGACGGCGATGGTGGCAGGCACCGCCCCGTTTTCGCGAATGATCCGTTCCAGTTCCAAAGCGGTTTGCAAATTTTGCGGATATGGCATCCCGTGGGAAATGATCGTCGATTCCAGGGCGACGATCGGTCTCCCTTTTTCCTTCGCTTCCCTGACTTCCTCGGAAAAATGCAAATATTGTTCTCCTGTCATGTCAAAAATCCCCTTCCATGTTTGATTCCGTATCGTTCCAAAGGTTCCGGACGGTTTCCGCCAAAAGTTCCCCGTTCAATTCTTCCGCCACGGTTTTTTCCGACTGAACCGTCAGATAGGAGCAGGCGAGCCCGATTTGGCAGGCCGACGTAAGATCCTTCCCTTCATTCAGTCCGTAGATGACTCCGGCCGCCAACGCATCCCCCGCTCCCGTCACGTCCCGGACTTCCGCCTCCGGCGCCGGGAGATGACCGCAGAAACCGGACCGGTCAAAATAAAAGACTCCCTTCTCTCCGGCGGTTACCACCAATTTTTCCAGGCCCCGCCGGAACAGCACATCGGCAAGGGGGAGCGGATTTTTTTCGGAAAACTCGGTTTTGGCGACGGCCTCCGCTTCATCCCGGTTGACGATCAACAGCTTGATTCCGGATAAATCTTCCGGAAGCTTTTCCGCCTTGGGAACGGACACCGTCGCGACCGCCAGGGGGATTTTTTCCTCCCTGCACCTTGTGATCACATATTGGATCACATCCTTGGGAAAGTTCGTATCGAGCAAAACAAAGGAAGATGAACCGATGTGATTCCACCGTTCCGCCAACTGGCCGGCGGCGACCCGGTCGTAGATCCCCATATCGGCCAGAGCGACGATCATTTCCCCGCTCCCGTCGATGATGGCCGTGTAGTGGCCGGTATTGGCCCCGGAAATGTTCATCGCGGGGCTTAAATCCGCCCACGCCCCCGTCGATTCCTGCAGCCATTTTCCGGCTTCATCATTGCCGAGGACGGTGACCAACGACACCGCCGCCCCCAATCTGCCGAGATTTTCCGCGATATTCCTCGCCACGCCTCCCAACGATTTTTCCGTACGGACCGGGTTGGACGTCCGCCATTTGATGTTCCCGGAAAGATACATCTTTTGGTCAATGTTGGCCCCGCCGATGCAAGTAATTTTTCTTTCCCGTGGCAGGATATAGGCCCTGCCGACGATCTCCCCTTTTCTCATCAAAGAGGAAATGTAATTGGCCACGGCCGAACGGGAAAGCTTCAGTTCCCGGGCGATTTCATTTTGGGAGATAAAGGGATTTTTTTTGATTAATGCCAGAATCTGCTTTTCCTTTTCATTTGCCATCAACCGTTCACCAAACTTTTGTTTATTAAATAAACATTTGTTTAAATTATACCATGAAAATTCCCCGCTTGGAAGAAGACGGGAAAGTTCTTTTGATCCGGCCGCCTTTCGCAAGGGGAAGACCCGCCTTGTCCCGATTGCCCGCCGATTTTGTCCATCCGGGACATGCCGCCCGGGCTTTTCCCCGCATCAAAAAAACGCCATCCTGCCGGGCCGGACACGGGCGGCTTAAAAGCAAAAACGGCCGGAGCGCCCGGGGAGAGCGCTTCGCAAAATGTTCATGGTATGTTGCGCTAGATATTTATTCGGCGTAATATAATAGGAGTGTATCCCAACAACGACGAAAAAAGGATAAAGGAATGAAATCCTGATGGATAAGAAGGAAATCTACGAACGGTTGACTACCATAGTGGATAAAAAAAATATTTGCGTGGATGAATGGCTGAAACGGCATACCTTCACCCGTCTGGGAGGAAAGGCCGATTTTTTCGTGACGCCGGAAACCTATGATGAAGTGCAGGGATTGATCAAATTCGCCAAAGCCAATCAGATTCCGCTCACCCTGATCGGCAACGGATCCAATTTGATCGTCCGCGACGGCGGCATCCGCGGCATCGTCATGTCCCTTACCAAGTTTAATAAAATCACCGTAGACGGGAACTATCTCATCGCCCAAAGCGGAGCGGGCATTATCGAAGCTTCCCAGGAAGCCCTCAAGGCGGGTTTGACCGGATTGGAATTCGCCTGCGGGATCCCCGGGACGGTGGGCGGCGCCCTTTACATGAACGCGGGGGCCTACGGGGGAGAGATCAAAGATGTTTTGGACCATGCCCTCGTCATTGACAAAGACGGCAATTTCGTCAAACGGAAGGCGGAGGATTTCGGCTTTTCCTATCGCTACAGCAACATCAGCAAAAACGGGGATATCGTTTTGGAAGCCGTCTTCCGCCTGAAGCCGGGGAAATACGAGGAAATCAAGGCTCTGATGGATGATTTGACGGAAAGGCGCCGGGCCAAACAGCCGCTGGAATACCCTTCCTGCGGGAGCGTTTTCAAACGCCCGAAGGGCTATTATGCCGGAAAACTCATCCAGGACTCGGGCCTTCAAGGATTCCGCATCGGCGGGGCGGAAGTATCCAAGAAACATGCCGGTTTCATCGTCAATGTGGACAACGCCACCGCCTCCGACTACATCCGCGTGATCGAACATGTGCAAAAGACGGTCAAAGAAAAATTCAACGTCACCTTGGAAACGGAAGTGAAGATCATCGGGGAAGATCCAAAAGAGGGAGAGGGATAAACCCTCTTCTTTTTTCTTTTTTGAAAACCGTCCTTCCGGCCCTCTCCATGAACGTTCCTCCCTTATTCGCATTCGACGTAATAGACGAATTCGTCCGCCTTCTTAAACAATTTTTTCCTCGTGAAATAGACCCGGTAACGGTTCCCTTCTTCCAACGGTTCGTAGTGCGTCAACTTGGCTCCGATCCGTTTTTCCGCCTCTTGGCAGGCGGAATGGAGAGAGGCGCTGCGAATTTCCATGGCGGGAACCGCATATTGGTTGGCCGGTGCGTAATTGTTCTTTAGTTCCAGATAAAATTTGTATATCATCGGATTTGGTCCTTTCTATAAAAAATTTATCGAAAATTCGAGATTTATAGGCTTAAAGACCTAGTTCGTATTATTATTTTATACCTTTTCTTTTGGATTTCAATAATTTTCCTAATCTATTTTTCTTAATATTTATAAGAAAAAAATCTTTTTTACATCTTCTGAAAATCCACCGGAACGTGCGTTTTTCTTCTCCTCCTATGGAGCGCACCGGATGAAGCCGGCCCGTCTCACCCACGCACCTCGCCGATATGTGTCCTGCATCCCTCGGCAACTTGGCCATGATTCCGGCTGCAGGCGCCTCAGACCTTCCCGCCATACAAATTTTCCCAGGATCAGCCGTTTCAAGCGAAAGAATTTATTGACTGTTGTTTATTCAATTGCTAGTATATAATTAAACAAATATTCAAAATATTTTCCGGAAAGGGGGATCGAAAAGGAGACGGGAAACACGGTCGGCTTGAAATTCGCTGAAAAGGGATTTTTATCGTCCGGAATGTAAACGCTTACTTATATCCTCTTTCCCGAACGATGCTGGCTGCAGACGCGAACAAACCTTGAAAACTGCATCGCTGCATGGTGCAGCGGAAAAACGACCTTCCTTTAAATAAGGATTGTATTCAAGGAGGAGAGAAATGATGAAAGCGGCCAAAATTATCGAGCATAAAAAACCGTTGGAAATTCACGATGTTCCTGAACCCACACCTGGTCCGGATGATGCAGTTATCCGAATTGAAGCCTGCGGGATTTGCCGCACGGACTGGCATTCTTGGCAAGGGGACTTCTCGTGGATCGGTTTGGCACCCGAACTGCCCATCACGCCCGGGCATGAGTTCGGCGGCATCGTTGAAGAGGTCGGCAAAAATGTGAAATCGTTCCGTCCCGGAGACCGTGTAACCGTTCCCTTCCATTGGGGCTGCGGGCGCTGCGATTATTGTAAAAAAGGCAGGCCGAATTTATGCGAAAATCTTAAAATCTATGGACTGGTTTCCGGCCTGGAAGGCGGATATGCCGAATATATCCTCATCCCCAATGCGGATTTTAACCTGATCAAACTGCCGGAAAATGTCGATGGCTTGACAGCGGCTGCCGCAGGCTGCCGATACATGACCGGCTACCATGGCGTCGTCAGGGGAAATGTGAAACCCGGGGACTGGGTAGCCGTGCAAGGAGCCGGCGGCGTCGGGCTTTCCGCCATTCAAGTGGCCACGGCCCTGGGGGCTCAAGTCATCGCAGTCGACATCGATGATGAAAAACTGGAAAACGCCAAAAAGGAAGGCGCCGTTGCGGTAGTAAATGCCAAAAAGGAAAACGTGCCCGAAGCGATTAAAGAAATTACAAAGGGCGGGGCACATGTCGGACTGGACGCTTTAGGAATCAAGGATACCGTCCTGAACTCCGTGCTGTCCCTGCGAAAAGGGGGAAGACATGTCCAGATCGGTCTGACGACTTCGGCAGAAGGAGGATACGTTTCCCTCCCCGTCGACTTAATTACGGCATCCGAAATCGAGTTTGTCGGCAGCCTCGGCAATCCTCAACCTGACTACAGCGGCCTGTTAGCCTTGATTTCCTCCGGCCGCCTGAACCCGAAACGGCTGGTCGAACAGGAAGTCAGCTTGAGCGATGTCAACCGGATCTTCGACAATATGACCCATTATAAAACGAAAGGATTCAACGTCATCACCTCATTTAAGTGAACAGGAACAATGGGGCTTCCCCCTCTAAAACCGCCATTCCATTCTGGAGATAGGAATCAGCCGAACCGGGTCAAGTCTTTTGACCCGGTTTTTTTCGGCCACCCCCGGCGGAGAGCCCCCCCGGTTTCAAGGCCGCACCCCAACCGGTAAAGGTTGAATGGGCCTCCTAGGGCTTGAACATGGCCGCGGACCCGCCCGCCGGAAAACCAAAAAACGGGAACGGCTTAAGGAAAAACAGCAAAAGGTTTCCCGGCGGCAGGAAAGCCGGCAGAAAGATCAGATTATTTGTAAGGAAGCGTTTCATCGGCTTCCTTTTTTGCTGCCGCTCCTCCTGCTGGAAAAGGGGTTCATATCTAAGCGGCCTTCCGGATCCCTTGCCCCTTTTCCAAAAAAGACGAATATGTGACACGGAACGAGCTCTGCGAATCTAAATCCCTTGCCTCCTTTCCCCAAAAAAGATCCCTTCCTGTCCAAAAAACGGATGCCGTAAAAAGATTCCGGCATCCTTTGAAAAATGATCCCGTAATCATCTTTTCATGACCGGCCGGCTATAATGGATTCTGAAATCCTTGTTGCGGAAAGCGGAAATCAAGCGTTCTTTCATGCCGGCGCCAAAAATTCCAAAAACCGGAAATATTCTTGGAAGCGCTTTAATGTGTTAAAACGGTGAAAAATTAAGGAAATTATTTTTTTTTGGGTGCAACTATATTATAATTCAATGTTGGGACGACGAAATTCGCTTTTGGAGGTCAGACTATGCCGTTGCACCGGAAAAAAGACAAATTTTCCCAATTGCTTTGCGACATTTCAAACAATTTGAAGGAAGCATCCGCTTTTTTTTATGACTATAAAATCAAAAACGGGAACGATTTGAAATTTTTCGCCGAACGGGTGAAAGAACATGAGGCGAAGGGAGATTCCTTCGTCCATACCATCACGAGGGAATTGAACCATACGTTCATCACGCCGATCGAACGGGAAGATATCATGCAATTGGCCATGATGCTGGACGATGTCTTGGACGGGCTCGAGGAAACGGCCGCAAGGCTCCACATGTACGACATTACCACACCGACAAAAAGCATGTCCGATTTTGTTTTCCTTTTAAATCAATGCGCCATTGAAATCGACCAAAGCATCCAATTGCTCGCCAACAAAAAATTGACGGAAATCCATGAGCATGCCGTAAAAATCAAAGAGTACGAATCCAACTGCGACCAGCTGCTCCGGGAAGCGGTAAGGGACTTGTTTTTGACGGAAAAGGATCCCTTGAAAATCATCCAATACAAGGAAATCTACGAACTTTTGGAAGAGGTTGCCGATCATTGCCAGGCCGTGGCCAATACGCTGGAAACGGTAGTCATGAAGAACGTATGAGTCCGGCTTCGGCGGTTTCATCCGGAAACATGCGGACCAGGATGCCAAACTAATAGAAAAGGAAGTTCAGCGAATGGAGACAGGACTGCTGGTTACCATACTGATCGTCATCTTCGCTTTAGCCTTCGATTTTATCAACGGGTTTCACGACACGGCCAACGCCATCGCAACGAGCGTATCGACGAAGGCATTAAAACCGAGACAGGCCATCCTCCTGGCGGCCATCATGAATTTTCTCGGGGCGATGAGTTTTACCGGCGTAGCGAAAACGATCACGAAGGACATCGTCGACCCCATGTCCTTGCCGGACGGATCGACGGTCATTTTGGCCGCCCTTATCGCCGCCATAGCCTGGAATTTGATAACCTGGTATTTCGGAATCCCGAGCAGCTCTTCCCATGCCCTCATCGGCTCCGTGGCCGGCGCGTCCGTCGCGAGCATGGGATTTGGAATTCTCAATTATTCCGGATTCATCAAGATTATCGAGTCCTTGATCTTTTCTCCCATTATCGCATTTGTTGTCGGATATATCATCTATTCGATTTTTAAAGTCGTTTTCAAAAACCTCAATCTCCCGAAAACGAACAAACGGTTCCGATATTTTCAAATTCTCACCGCCGCCTTACAAGCCTATACCCACGGGACCAACGACGCCCAAAAGGCCATGGGCATTATCACAATGGCCTTGCTGGCGGGGAACTACATCAGTGATCCGGAAGTCCCCCACTGGGTACAATTTTCCTGCGCCCTGGCCATGGGTTTGGGCACCTCGGTAGGCGGGTGGAAAATCATTAAAACCGTCGGGGCAAAAATCATGAAGATCCGCCCCGTGAACGGGGTTGCCGCCGACTTGACCGGGGCGACGGTCATCTTCGGCGCCACCTTCATCCATTTGCCCGTCAGCACCACCCACGTGATTTCCTCCGCCATCCTCGGCGTGGGCGCTTCCCACCGCATCCGCGGCGTGAAGTGGGATACGGCGCAGCGGATGGTGTTGACTTGGTTTATCACCCTGCCCATTTCCGCCCTGTTGGCAGGATTTTGCTACTTGATTTTGGATCTGTTCCTTTGAAGAAAAAAGGCTCTCCTCCGGCGTTTTTGCCGGAGGAGCTGTTTTTTTAATCAGCCATCCCCGGATGGGCTGCCCCGCATCCGGAAAATCCTTTCGGCTTTTCCCGGTCTTGACAAGATGCCCGGGAAGAATAGAGATCCCGCGCCGGAAAACCCCATCGGCCGGAATCAACCGAACAATCCTTTCACGAAATCGACCACCGAACGGAAGAAATCCTTGATAAAATTCCACAGCGACCGGAAGAAGCCTTCATCCACCCCCGCTTCTTCCAGCTTGCTTTTAATCGTTTTCGACAAATCCGCCAGCTGATCCTTCACCTGGCTATAATCGATGTCCAGCTGCCGGATCTTATCGAATAAATCAATCAGCATCCGTTTTTGTTCATCCGTCAGGTCGATCTTCAAATTTTTCAGTTCATCTTCCACGATTTTTTCCACTTCTTCCCTGGAGGCCGGCTTGTTTTCGGCGATATCCTGCTTGATCTCCGTCAACAGCTGGCTGGCCTTTTCCTCATCGACGCCCCCTTTTTTCACAAGATCGGTCACCACGTTGAGCTCTTCATTGGCCGTCTCCAGCCGGACGGTATCCAATTTTTCCCCGGTATTTTCATAGGCTTTAAAAATTCCCGTCAAGGCCGAATGCCCGGTTACTTTTATCGGGGAAGCCACTTCGATCTTCGCGTCTTTCACCCCCGCCGTAATCAAGGCGTTGGCATACATGCTGTCCGTCACTTCGGTAATGTTTTCCGGGGTCAATTGGATCACTTGGATCCCTTCCCCCTCCTTCAGCCTGGTGATTTTCGCCGAAGAATACATCCGGGAATTCGGGTCGCCGTTGATATACTTTTTAATGTCCTCCCCCGTTACGGTAATCTCGATCACTTCCGGCTCCTCGTCCACCCGCAAAAGCTGCTTCGTCTTTTCCTTTTGTTCCTTCGATAAGTTCGCCCCGTACACAACGATCGGCGGCCCATACTTTTCATCCACCGCCTTCGTTTCCCCCTGTTGGTCATCGGCGAAAACATTTCCCGCAAACGCACTGAAGGCAAGAATGCATCCGAACGCCGCCAGCAAAACCTTTTTCATCATTTCCATCCCTCCCTTTACCAGGATCGATCTTGCCTCGCCAAAAAGAACTTTGCATTTTTTTCGGATTATCGATATGATTTTGTTAATGAAACTTTCAATCCCCTTTATCCGTTGAAATCGGCAACAAGAATTTTGGCATTTTCAGCACTCCTATTCTATAAAACTAATATTATCGGATTCAACGGAAAATCTCAATTCACGAACAAGGGGATGGATCGGGGTATGGAGCGGATGACGAAAGACAAAAAAGCCATCTATATCTTATTGACAGACACGGGAACCATCGTTTCCCAGCCGATCAAATGGTTCACCAACGCACCCTACAACCATGTTTCCATCGTTTTCGACGATCAGCTGCGGGAAGTTTACAGCTTCGCGAGAAAAAAGCTGCATAATCCGTGGGTCGCCGGATTCATCAAGGAAGAGATCTATGCCGGCCGCTTTTTTGAAGACACGACCTGTACGCTATTAAAATTCTACGTTTCCGAGGAAGAATTTATGAAAATGCGGCAGATCGTCCAATATTTTAAGGAAAACGAGGAAAAACTCACTTATAATCTGCCGGGATTGTTCGGGGTTTTGATCCGTTATCCCATCAAGAAAAAAAATGCCTATTTCTGTTCCCAGTTCGTGGCGGAAGTCTTCCTGAAAAGCGGCGTCTATTTTTGGGATCTGCCCCCGGAATTGATCACGCCCAATCATTTTTTCACCAATAAAAATTTTGAAGTCATCTACGAAGGAAGATTGTATGATTGCCCCTTTCTGGTCAAGGAAGAGATCAGGAATGATTTGCCAAGGCGCCTCTCCGTCAGCGGACTGGTCGAAAAAATCAAAAGTTTCTTCCCGTACCCGAATCTCTAGTTTCACCAACATTCGCCATAAGCCCTGATTGAAAAAAAAACGGCTCATAATCCGGAACCACCGGGCAGGAGGCGGCGGGGCGCCGCCCGGCGCACTTTCCTTTTCGGCCCAAAAAAATCCGGCCTTTCGGCCGGATTTTTCTATTTGGTGTGCATTTTGAATTCCAAATACAGTTCATTGTAATAGGCCAGCATCCGTTTGCCGAGATTTTTATAAACTTCCAGTCTTGCCGTTTTTTCCGGCGAAGGATAAAATCTTTCATCCTTCACCGTCTCTTCCGGCAAGAGGGCCATGGCCGCCTTATTCGGGGTCGCATAGCCGACATACTCGGTATTTTGCGCGGCCACTTCCGCATCGAGCATAAAATTGATGAACTTATGGGCCCCTTCCAGGTTTTTGGCCGTTTTCGGGATGACGAAATTGTCGAACCAGAGATTGGAGCCTTCCTTCGGCACGACGTAATCCAAGTTTTCGTTTTCCCACATGATTTCCGCCGCGTCCCCCGACCAGACCACGGCGACGGGGGCTTCCTCATTCACCATCAGCATCTTGATCTCGTCGCCGACGATGGCCTTAATATTCGGCTGCAATTTTTCCAGTTTTTTCTTGGCCTCCAACAAATGGGCTTTGTTCGTGTCGTTTAAGGAATAATTCAGGCTGTTCAGCCCGAATCCCATCACTTCGCGGGCGCCGTCAACGAGCACGATCTGGTTTTTCAGCCGCTTGTCCCATAAATCGTTCCAAGATTCGAAGGTCATGCCGTCCAGCATTTTTTTGTTATAAACGATCCCCACCGTTCCCCAAAAATACGGGACGGAATACTGATTGCCCGGATCGAAATCCATGTCCATAAACCGCGGATCGATGTTGGACAGGTTGGGGATTTTGGAATGATCGAGCTTGATTAAAAGATCCTCCTGAATCATCTTCTCGATCGTGTATTCCGACGGGACCGCCACATCGTAGGAAACCCCGCCCTGTTCGATCTTGGTCAGCATCGCTTCGTTGGAATCGAAGGTTTCGTAAATGACCTTGATCCCCGTTTCCTTTTCAAATCGCTTGATCAAATCGGGGTCGATATAATCCCCCCAATTGAAGACGGTGATCGTATTCCCGGAAGTCAAACCTTCGGATGTGTTCAGGCGATGGACAATGAACATCAGGACGAAGGAGACCAAAAACACGGTGACGAACAACTGGATCAGTTTTTTCATTTTCTGGCCCCCAATCCCGCGGCGCGGATGTTCCGGTTGGAAATAAAGTAGTAGCCGATGACCAAAAGGACGGTAACCAGGAACAGGATCGCCGACAAGGCGTTAATCGTCAACGAGATTCCCCTTCTCGCCATGGAATAAATCTCCACGGACAAGGTGGAAAATCCGTTCCCCGTAACAAAGAAGGTGACGGCAAAATCGTCCAAAGAATAGGTTAAGGCCATGAAAAAGCCCGCCAAAATGCCCGGCGAAATATAGGGAAAAATCACCTTCGTCAACACATCCCATTTGCTCGCCCCCAAATCGAGGGCGGCATCGATCAGCGTGGCGCTCATTTCCTGCAGTTTCGGCAGGATCATGAGGACGACGATCGGCACGGAAAAGGCGATATGGGCCAATAGCACCGACACGAAACCGAGCTTGATGCCGAGGATCGTGAAAAAGATCAAAAAGGACGCGCCGATGATGACGTCGGGACTTACGATCAAGACATTGTTAAAAGAAAGCAAAACCTGTTTCGCCCAATTCCTTTTGGCGTAGTACACGGCAAGGGCTCCGAAGATGCCGATGATGGTGGAAAAGGCCGACGACAAAAGGGCGATGATGATCGTATTCAGGACGATGATGAAAAGCCGGGTGTCCTGGAACAATTCCTTGTACCATTTCAAGGTAAAGCTGTGGAAATCGTACATCTTTCCGCCGCTGTTAAAGGAATAATACACCAAGTAAAAGATCGGGGCGTACAGGATCACAAAAACAAGGGCCAAATAGATGTTTGCCAGCTTCGCTTTTTTCAGCATACTACACCCCCCGCTTTCTTGAGCTGTTTCCGGTGATGATCATGAACAGCACCATGACGACCACGAGAAACACGGCGATGGTGGAGCCCATTCCCCAGTCCTGGGTGACAAGAAAATGCTGTTCCACGGCGGTACCGAGGGTGATCACCCGGTTTCCGGCGATCAGGCGGGTCAGCATGAAGAGGGACAGGGCGGGAATGAAAACCACTTGAATTCCGGATTTCACGCCGTCGATCGTCAACGGAAAAATGACCTTGCGGAAGCTTTCCCATTGGGAGGCCCCCAGATCCCTGGAGGCATCGACCAAGCTCGGATTCAGTTTGTCCAAGGCGTTAAAAATCGGCAAGATCATGAACGGGATAAAAATGTACACGGACACGAAGATAAAGCTGAAATCGGTAAACAGGAGCTGCTTCGGGCCGATGCCCAGCACTTCCAACAGGGCGTTGGCAAAGCCGTAAGTCCCAAAGATCCCCAAAAAGGCGTAGGCCTTCAACAGCAGGTTGATCCAGGACGGCAGAATGATCAACAACAGCCATAATTGCTTATACTTCGTTTTCGTCAGCAAATAGGCCGTCGGATAGGCGATGAGCAGGGAAATCGCCGTAATCAAAAAGGCATACCAGAAGGAATTCAAAGTCATTTTTAAATAGACGGGGGTGAAATATTTTTTGTAATTGGCCAGCGTAAAATTCCCGTCGATGTCAATGAACGAATAATACAGGATGAGAATGATCGGCGTGACGACAAACAGGGCAATCCACAAGACATAAGGGATCAAATAGATATTTCTGCCTCTAGTTTCCACCCGTGACCCCCCCATAGGATTCGAGCCGGCGGCCGTATTCTTCCTCCGTTTCGCCGATCCGCATCACGTGGATCGCTTCCGGGGCAAAGTCGATGCCGATCTCATCCCCGACCTTCACTTTTTTCGTGGAGTGGATCAGCCACTCGTTGCCGTTCTCGTCATAGCAGCAGATTTCATAATGGACGCCGCGGAACAGCTGGGAATCGACCCGCACCTTCAGTTTTCCCTTATCCGGGGCGGTGATTTCCAAATCTTCCGGACGGATGACCACTTCCACCGGTTCATTGGGCAAAAAGCCGCGATCGACGCAAGGAAATCGTTTCCCGGCGAATTCCACGAGGAAATCTTCGATCATCGTTCCCTTGATGATGTTCGATTCGCCGATGAAATCGGCGACAAAGCGGTTGATCGGCTCGTCGTAAATATCCGTCGGGGTTCCCCTTTGCTGAATCTTGCCCTTGTTGATAACAAAAATTTCATCGGACATCGCCAGCGCCTCTTCCTGGTCATGGGTGACAAAAACGAAGGTGATGCCCAATCTCCGCTGCAGCTCCCGCAGCTCGTATTGCATTTCCGTCCGCAATTTCAAATCGAGGGCGGATAACGGCTCATCCAGCAAAAGGACTTCCGGCTCGTTGACGATCGCGCGGGCGATGGCGACCCGCTGCTTTTGTCCGCCGGACATCTCCCGGATCTCCCGGTTTTCATAACCTTCCAAATTCACAAAGCGGAGGGCTTCCTTTACCTTTTTTTCGATGACGTCTTCCTTCAATTTTTTAATCCGCAAACCGAAGGCCACATTTTCGAATACGTTCAGATGCGGAAACAGGGCATAGTCCTGGAAAACCGTATTGACCTTCCGCTTGTTGGCGGGCAAATCGTTAACCAATTTTCCTTCGATGTAAATATTTCCTGAGGTCGGTTCCGTAAGACCTGCGATCAGGCGCAATATCGTCGTTTTCCCGCAACCCGAGGGACCTAAAAGGGTGTAAAATTTCCCCTTTTCCATTTCGAAGCTGACCTGATCCAAAACCGGCGGTTCATCGGCATCGTACTGCTTCGTCACATTTTCAAAACGAATGATGGTATTCTTCGCTTCCACGGCAGGTCTCTCCTTTCTTCAACGTTGAACTTTGCCAATACCGGATAAACCGAGGTTTACAAATACGATTCGGTGGCAACGAGGAGAAGAACCGATTCCTCATCGACGGCGTTGACGATTTGGTGCTCATCGGATGCATGAAAATAAATGGATTCCCCTTTTTTGGCCACATACGTCTTCTTTCCCAGCCTTACCATCACCTTCCCCTTCAGGACATAGGCGAAAGTCTCGGCCAGGGACGGTTCGAATTTCTTAAACTGGCCCTTCGGTTCGAGATAGAGCATGACCGGTTCCATCTCATTTTCGTTGGATTCCGGGACGAGCCAAACGATTTTGTACCCCAATTCCTCGTCGACGAATTCCGTTTGTTCCTCTTCCGGATAGATCACCTTTTGCTCATCGTCATCTTCGCTGAAAAATTCCTTCGGCGTGCATCCGAGCACTTCAAGGATGGAAAAAAAGGTCTCAATGGAAGGGGAGCTTAAATCCCTTTCGATTTGGGATATATAGCCCTTGCTCAAATCCGTTCTTTCTCCTAATTCCTCCTGGGTCAATCCTTTTTTCAGGCGCAAATTCCTGATTTTTTTCCCGATTCGCATCCTATAACCTCATTTTCTTGTTTAGTATTGGTTAACACATAGTAAAAATTGTTTTATAAAAGTAAACTTTAAGTTTACTTTTATATTTAACAATAATCAATTATACATAAAAATCAGGATTATGCAATGCTTTCACAGGAATTTTTTAAAATTTTTTACGGGGTTCATTGTAAAATTAAATGCAACAAAATAAATATACAAAAGCCACGGTAATTCCGTTATGATGAAGTCGACACAAACCCATACATAACAGGAGGAATACCATGGCTCGCTCTCATCATAACACAAC
>NZ_KB912893.1 GCF_000383875.1 Caldibacillus debilis DSM 16016
GATGTCCGGTGACAATGGCGAGAAGGAAACACCCGTTCCCATCCCGAACACGGAAGTTAAGCTTCTCAGCGCCGATGGTAGTTGGGGGGCGACCCCCTGCGAGAGTAGGTCGTTGCCGGGCAGCCAAAAATCCCGCCTTTACGGCGGGATTTTTGCTATATAGGGCAAGGCTTTTCATCCCTTCCGACCCGGATTTATGCCTTTCCATCCCCCGGATTTTCCCTTCCTGCCAGATTTTTTCATCTCTCCAAAGATTTCCCCCAATATTTTTTGAGATGAGAAACGGTAAAATAAAAATAAGGAATGTTTAAAATGCCGGGTTCGGCGGCGGCCGGCTCGGGTTTCGCCGCGTTTCCCGCCGGTTCTGCTGCCCTCATGGGATCCCGCGGTTGGGCTTTTCGGAAAGCTTTGCTTGCTTCGGCAAATCCGTCCAGCCCTTTCGCCCTCTTTGCATGTTTTCCCAGCCCCCATGCTCGCGGCTTTCTTCGGATGGGTTTCCAGGCCAATGCCGTTCTCGCTGCCCCGCCGCTTTCCCGCAGCCGTTTTTCCCGAAGAACGGAAATTGCCATGTTTGCTCAGTCCGGCCAACGAAGAAATATTGTCAATGATGCAGAAAAATTATATAATAAAATTAAGTCAAAGATAGTCAAAGTCAAATAACCTCATCGTACTGGTATTGGGTAGGGGTGAAGTTCATGCGGAATATTTCTGACATCATTGAAGAATATATCAAAAGCGTATTGGAACGGAACAATGCGGAGATTGTAGAAATAAAAAGAAGCGAAATCGCCAGCAAATTTCAATGCGTCCCTTCACAAATCAACTATGTCATCAACACGAGATTCACCATTGAACGGGGTTATTTGGTGGAAAGCAAACGGGGCGGCGGCGGGTACATTCGCATCATCAAGGTAAAACCCCATACGGAATACCAGTTGCTGGAGCAGCTTTTGTCCATCATCGGTGATGAACTTTCCCAATCGAGCGCTTCGGCGATCATCGAACGGCTTATGGAAGAAAAAATCATCACGGAAAGGGAAGGGAAAATCATGTCGAGCGTGGTCGACCGTTCCGTCATTTATCTGGAATTGCCGGAACGGGACCGAATGCGGGCAAGATTGCTTAAGGCCATGTTAACCGCGTTGATGTACGAATGATTCCGGGATCGCGACATTTCGAATGATCAAGAATGGGGTGTAAAATATGATCTGTCAAGAATGTCAAAAAAGGCCGGCCACCATGCACTTCACGAAGATCGTGAACGGGGAAAAAACGGAAATCCATCTTTGCGAAGAATGCGCCCAGGAAAACGGCGATATTTTCATGTTTAACCATTCTCCGGCGTTAACCTTCAACAACATATTGGCGAATTTGTTCAATATGTCGCCGTCCATTCAGCATGCGGACGCCAACGTTTTTCAAGCCCACGACCTGCTGCAATGCACGAAATGCGGCTTGACTTTCCAACAATTTTTGAACATCGGGAAATTCGGCTGCTCTCATTGCTATGAAACTTTCAAGGATCAATTGACCCCCCTGTTGAAACGGCTTCATGGGGGAAATTGGAACCACGGCGGCAAAATCCCGAAACGGGCCGGCGGTACGGTCCATCTCCGGAAAAGGATCGAGGCGTTAAAAGAAAGGCTGCAAAAATTGGTGGAACGGGAAGAATTTGAAGAGGCCGCAAAAGTCCGGGATGAAATCAAATATTATGAGAAGCAGTTGTTCAACCGGGAGGATGGAGAATAAATATGTCATTGGAACGGTTTTTGAATCAATCCGCAAGCTATTGGATGAACGGAAACGGGCCCCAATCGGATATCGTGCTGACATCGCGGATCCGCCTGGCTAGAAATTTGAAGGATTTTTTGTTTCCGACCAAGTTTTCCCGGGATGAGGCGATGCAGGTCGTCCAGACGATCGAAAATGTGGCCCCCCTCATCTTGAGTGATAATCAAAAACAATTGGAAATAATAAAAATGGATGATCTCGATCCCCTCGAAAGGCGGGTGCTGGTGGAGAAACATTTGATCAGCCCCCATTTGGCGGAAGACTCGTCCTGCGGCGCCTGCCTGCTGTCGGAAGATGAAAAGATCAGCATCATGATCAATGAAGAGGACCATATTCGCATCCAGTGCATCTATCCGGGCCTGCAGCTGAAGGAAGCCTTGTATCTGGCCAATTATCTGGACGATCAGCTGGAAGAACATTTGGATTTTGCTTTCAGCGAAACGAGGGGATACTTGACCAGCTGTCCGACGAACGTGGGTACCGGTTTGCGGGCTTCGGTGATGATCCATCTGCCCGGGCTGGTTTTGACCAACCAAATCAACAAGCTGATTCCGACGATCAATCAATTGGGCATGGTCGTCCGGGGCATATACGGTGAAGGAAGCGAAGCCTTGGGGAACATTTTCCAAATTTCCAATCAGATCACCTTAGGAAAGTCGGAAGAGGATATCGTGGTGGACCTGACCGGCGCCGTCGAGCAGATCATTGAACAGGAACGGGCGGCTCGGGAGGCGATCGCAAAAACTTCCGGCATCCAATTGGAAGATAAAGTCTACCGTTCGCTGGGCGTCCTGATGAACAGCCGGATCATCGAATCCAAGGAAGCGGCCCAATGCCTGTCCGACGTCCGTTTGGGGATCGACATGGGCTATATCAAAAATATCCCGAGAACGGTCCTCAATGAATTGATGATTCTGACCCAACCGGCTTTCCTGCAGCACCATGCCGGAGGCCCCTTGCGGCCCTTTGAACGGGACGTCCGCCGGGCCGCCCTGATACGGGAACGGCTGAACTTTGCCACCCATTTGAATTAAAGGAGGAATGAGGACATGCTTTTCGGCCGATTTACGGAGCGAGCCCAGAAGGTATTGGCTCTTGCCCAGGAGGAAGCCATTCGATTAAACCATAATAATGTCGGAACGGAACACATTTTGTTGGGTCTTGTCCGAGAAGGGGAGGGAATTGCGGCTAAAGCACTATTTGCCCTCGGGATCACGCCTGATAAAATTCAAAGTGAGGTGGAAAAATTAATCGGCACCGGCGCCGCTTACACCCAGGCTCCCCCCTATACGCCCCGCGCGAAAAAAGTGATCGAATTATCGATGGATGAAGCGAGAAAAATGGGTCATTCCTACGTCGGAACCGAACATATCCTTCTCGGTTTGATCCGGGAAGGGGAAGGGGTAGCCGCGAGGGTGCTCAGCAATTTGGGCGTCAACTTGAACAAAGCCCGTCAACAGGTGCTGCAATTGTTGGGATCGAGCGACACGTCCCCCCACGGCGGAAACCCGCAGGCGAATGTGAGCACCCCCACGTTGGACAGTCTTGCCAGGGATCTGACCCAGATCGCCAGGGAAGGAAACCTGGATCCGGTAATCGGCCGTAGCAAGGAAATTCAAAGGGTCATCGAAGTGCTGAGCAGGAGGACGAAAAACAATCCGGTCCTGATCGGCGAACCGGGGGTCGGGAAGACGGCGATCGCGGAAGGGCTGGCCCAGCAGATCGTCAATAACGAAGTTCCGGAAATCTTGCGGAACAAGCGGGTGATGACCCTCGACATGGGGACGGTGGTAGCCGGAACCAAGTATCGGGGCGAGTTTGAAGACCGCCTGAAAAAGGTGATGGATGAAATCCGCCAGGCGGGGAATATCATTTTGTTCATCGATGAACTTCACACGCTGATCGGGGCCGGGGGTGCGGAAGGGGCGATCGACGCATCCAATATTTTGAAACCTGCCCTGGCGAGGGGCGAATTGCAATGCATCGGCGCCACCACATTGGACGAATACCGCAAATATATTGAAAAGGATGCCGCTTTGGAAAGACGGTTCCAGCCGATTATGGTGGAAGAACCGACGGTGGAAGAGACGATCCAGATCTTGAAAGGGCTGCGCGACCGTTATGAGGCCCACCACCGGGTCGCGATTACCGACGAGGCGATCGAAGCCGCCGTTCGCCTGTCTGACCGCTATATTACCGACCGTTACCTGCCGGACAAAGCGATCGACTTGATCGACGAAGCGGGATCGAAAGTAAGGCTGAGGAGTTTCACCACTCCTCCCAACTTAAAGGAATTGGAAATGAAACTGGAGGAAATCCGCAAGGAAAAGGATGCCGCGGTGCAAAGCCAGGAATTTGAAAAGGCCGCGGCCCTCCGGGATTCCGAGCAGCGGTTGCGGGAGGAGCTGGAGGCGACGAAAAAGGCCTGGAAAGAAAAACAAGGGAAGGAAAACAGCGAGGTTACGGTGGAGGATATCGCCCGGGTTGTATCCAGCTGGACGGGTATTCCGGTCACCAAACTGGCCGAGACGGAAACGGAAAAATTGTTGAAGCTGGAGGACATCCTGCATGAGCGGGTCATCGGCCAGGAAGAGGCGGTCAAAGCGGTGGCCCAGGCGGTAAGGAGGGCCAGGGCCGGCCTGAAAGATCCGAAACGGCCCATCGGATCCTTCATCTTTTTGGGTCCGACCGGCGTCGGGAAAACGGAATTGGCCCGCGCTTTGGCCGAAGCCATGTTCGGCGACGAAAACGCCATGATCCGGATCGACATGTCGGAATACATGGAAAAACATTCCACATCCCGCTTGGTCGGGGCGCCTCCCGGTTATGTCGGTTATGAAGAAGGCGGACAGCTGACGGAAAAAGTGCGGCGGAGACCCTATTCGGTCATCCTGCTGGACGAGATTGAAAAAGCCCACCCGGATGTTTTCAACATCCTGTTGCAAGTATTGGAAGACGGACGTCTGACCGATTCGAAGGGGAGAACCGTCGATTTCAGGAATACGATCTTGATCATGACGTCCAATGTCGGGGCCGAATCGCTGAAAAGAAACAAATACGTCGGATTCAACCTCCAGGACGGCGGCCAGGATTATAAAGAGATGAAAACGAGGGTCATGGAAGAACTGAAGCGGACCTTTCGCCCCGAATTTTTGAACCGGATCGATGAAATTATCGTGTTCCACGCCCTGGAAAAACATCATTTGAAACAAATCGTATCCCTGCTGTGCAACACGGTCATCGAACGGATGAAGGAGAAGCATATCGATTTGACGATCACGGATCGGGCGAAAGAAAAACTCACGGATATCGGTTACGATCCCGAATACGGGGCAAGGCCGCTGCGGAGGGCCATTCAAAAACATATCGAAGATCTGTTGTCCGAAGAACTGTTAAAAGGAAAGATTCTGGCCGGCCGAAAAGTCACCATCGATTACGAGAACGACGGATTTGTCGTAAAAACTCCCGCGCTCAACGAGGTAGACTGAGGAAGGGGCAAGTCTGTTTGCCTCTTCCATTTTTCAATAAATCGATGAAGGGGTTCAGGATGGCGAAGGTCAAAACGAAGTTCGTTTGTCAAAACTGCGGGTACGAATCGCCGAAATGGATGGGGCGCTGCCCGGGATGCGGGCAATGGAACACGCTGGCTGAAGAGCTTTCGGAAACCGGGAGATCCGGGCGATGGGCGGACCGCGTCCCGGACGGCGGCCGGGCGGTCAAGGCGGTCCCCATCCATGCGGTCGAAGCGCCCGAGGAATCACGGATTTTAACCGGTTCGAAGGAGTTCAACCGGGTTCTCGGCGGCGGGATCGTGAACGGATCCCTTGTCCTGATCGGTGGCGATCCGGGCATCGGGAAATCGACCCTGTTGCTGCAAGTCTCCCATCAGCTGGCCGAACAGGGGAAGAAGGTCCTGTACGTTTCGGGGGAGGAATCGGTCCAGCAGACAAAATTGCGGGCGGAGCGGCTTTCCATCCGAAGCGATCAATTATTTGTTTATGCGGAGACCAATTTGGCGGATATTGATGCCGCCATCCGGCAATTGGAACCGGATTTTGCCGTCATCGATTCGATCCAGACCGTCTATCATCCCGATGTCGCTTCGGCGCCGGGTTCCGTTTCCCAGGTGCGGGAATGTACGGGAGAATTGATGAGGATGGCGAAAACGTACGGCATTCCCGTCTTCATCGTCGGCCATGTGACGAAGGAAGGGGCGATCGCCGGCCCGAAAATATTGGAGCATATGGTCGATACGGTGCTGTATTTTGAAGGGGAGCGGCACCACACCTTCCGCATCCTCCGGGCGGTGAAAAACCGTTTCGGATCCACGAATGAAATCGGCATTTTCGAAATGCGGGACACCGGATTGGAAGAGGTGGAGAATCCGTCCGAATTATTCTTGGAAGAAAGGTCCTCCGGTGCCTCCGGGTCCACCGTCGTCGTTTCCATGGAAGGCACACGGCCGATTTTGGTGGAAATTCAGGCGCTGATCACCCCCACCGTGTTCGGGTATCCGCGACGAATGGCAACGGGCATTGATCAAAACCGGGTTTCCCTGCTGATGGCCGTTTTGGAAAAAAGAGCGGGGCTGTTGCTGCAAAATCAGGACGCCTATTTGAAAGTAACCGGCGGCGTAAAACTGGATGAGCCGGCCATCGATTTGGCCATCGCCGTCAGCATCGTTTCCAGCTTCCGCGATCGGCCCACCGGACGGAAGGATTGTTTCATCGGGGAAGTGGGCTTGACCGGCGAAGTGAGAAGGGTTTCCCGCATCGATCAAAGGATCTCGGAAGCGGCCAAATTGGGATTTGAGCGAATCTTTTTGCCGAAAAACAATCTGGGAAAAATTTCCTCTCCTGACGGAGTGCAATTGATCGGGGTATCGACGATCAATGAAACACTTTCCCTCGTTTTTTCGTAAATTAGTATAAGTTTGCATTCCAGTAACAAAATGTAAATAATTGTGTAATATAACGTTTTAAAATAATGAAATTGTTTATAATGAGTTAAGGGGGTGAATCCATGTTAGTTCGAATCGTACAAATCGGCTTTTTGCTGTTTGGTGCGACGGTGGGCATTTTCTTTTTCCCGTATGTGTTGGACTTTGCCGGCTTCGGCGATCTGATCGTTATCAACAATCCTTATACATTGGGACTCTTTGGCGCTATTTTATTTTATTTTCTTACCTTCTGGGCGGTTCCTTATGTCGTCGATTTCATCAAATGGATTGAAGAATCCTTGTTGAAGGCCCCCCCTCTCGATCTTTTGTTTGGAACGATCGGCCTCATCATCGGTTTGATTGTCGCCTATCTGATCGGGTTTGCCTTGAACGCGATCCAGATCCCTGTCCTTACCGAGATCGCGCCGATCCTGCTGACCTTGTTTTTCGGTTATTTGGGCTTCCAGGTCGGATTCAAAAAGAGGGAGGAACTGGTGAATTCCATCGTTTCCCGCTCGGTGCGGAAGAAACAGGCCGAGGAAGAGGGCTTGAAAAAAGGGAACCATTTAAAGATTTTGGATACGAGCGTCATCATCGACGGCAGGATCGCGGATATTTGCCAAACCGGTTTCATCGAAGGGACGATCGTCATTCCCCAATTCGTGCTGGAGGAGCTGCAGCATATCGCCGACTCTTCCGACGCCCTCAAACGCAACCGGGGAAGAAGGGGGCTTGACGTCTTAAACCGGATCCAAAAGGATTTGCCCATCAAAGTCGAAATCTATGAAGGGAATTTCGATGATGTGCAGGAAGTGGACAGCAAATTGATCAAGCTGGCGAAAAAGACGAACGGCACTGTCGTCACCAACGATTATAATCTGAACAAAGTGTGCGAATTGCAAAATGTGAAGGTATTAAACATAAACGATTTGGCCAACGCCGTAAAACCGGTGGTCCTTCCCGGCGAAGAATTGGTCGTGCATGTCATCAAGGACGGAAAAGAAGAAAATCAAGGGGTCGCCTATTTGGATGACGGAACGATGATCGTCGTCGAAGAAGGAAGAAGCTTCATCGGCAAAACGGTGAACGTCCTCGTGACAAGCGTTTTGCAAACATCGGCGGGCAGAATGATTTTTGCGAAGCCCAAAATTTTAGAAAAAGCATTATAATAAGAGATGGAAGGGAGATCTTTAAACCGGATCTCCTTAATTTATGCAAAGTGTGGGACGGATCGATGGAATATGTTGCGATAGTGCCTGCGGCCGGATCGGGGCGGCGGATGGGAGCCAGCAAGAACAAACTGCTGCTGAGCATTTTCGGGAAGCCCCTGTTCATCTATTCGCTGCAAGTTTTTGAAGAGGATCCGTTGTGCAAAGGCATCGTTCTGGTCGTCAACGAAAAGGACAGGCGGGAAATGGAGGAGGCCCTCCGCCTTTATCGGATAAAGAAGGTGAAGGCTTTGGTCAGGGGAGGCAAGGAGAGGCAGCACAGCGTGTATGAAGGATTAAAGGCGGTGAAGGAAGCTTCCGCCGTCGTGATCCACGACGGCGCCCGCCCTTTCGTCGAACGGAAGCAGATTGAAGATTTGCTTTCGGCGGTGGAAAAACATGAGGCGGCGGTCTTGGCCGTCCCCGTGAAGGATACGGTGAAAAGGGCGGAGGGAGGCTTTATTCTGGAGACGTTGGAACGTTCATCCCTCTGGATGATCCAGACCCCCCAGGCCTTTACCTATCCCCTGATCTTGGAAGCGCACCGGAAAGCGGAGAGGGACGGCTTCCTCGGAACGGATGACGCCAGCCTGGTGGAGCGGATGGGGAAAAAAGTTGCCCTCGTGCCGGGAAATTACGATAATATAAAGATAACAACGGCGGAGGATTTGTATTTTTCCGAGGCGATTGTGAAAAAGAGAAAGCTGGAAAGGATCGATCAAGGAGAATAGCTATGTACCGAATCGGACAAGGCTTTGACGTTCATCGATTGGCGGAAGGCAGAAAACTGATCGTCGGCGGGGTGACCATCCCCCATTCCCATGGCCTGTTGGGGCATTCCGATGCGGATGTCTTGCTGCACGCCATCGCCGATGCGGTTTTAGGCGCCATCGGCCGCGGCGATATCGGCATCCATTTTCCCGACAACGACCCGAAATGGAAAGACGCCGATTCCAGCCGGCTGCTGGGACAAGTTTGGGAGATGGCCAAGCAAGAAGGGTACCGGCTGGTCAATTGCGACTGCACGGTCATCGCCCAACAGCCGAAATTGGCGCCTTATATCCCGGAAATGAAGGAACGGATCGCGAAGCTGCTGGAAGCGGAACCCGACCGGGTGAACGTGAAGGCGACGACGACGGAGCGCCTGGGGTTTCCCGGCAGGGAAGAGGGAATCGCCGCCTTGGCGGCGGTGTTGCTGGAAAACGGGGGCGGATCCCCGTAATGCTTTCCGGAAAAGGTGAAAAATTTTTCCGGACGAAAGCGGAAGAAAAGGAAAGGTTTTGAGCGAAAAGAATTGGAGGGACGATTCCATGTCAGAAGTCCGCGTGCGGTATGCGCCCAGTCCTACGGGGCATTTGCATATCGGGAACGCAAGAACGGCTCTTTTCAATTACCTGTTTGCCAGAAGCAAAAACGGGAAATTTATTATAAGAATCGAAGATACCGACCTGAAACGGAATATCGAAGACGGCGAAAAAAGCCAGCTGAAATATTTGAAATGGCTGGGGATCGATTGGGACGAAAGCGTGGATGTCGGCGGGGAATACGGGCCTTACCGCCAGTCCGAACGGCTGCACATCTACGAAAAATATTATCGGGAGCTCCTCGACCGCGGGCTGGCCTATAAATGCTATTGCACGGAAGAAGAGCTGGAGGAAGAACGGCAGCGGGCTTTAAGCCGCGGGGAAATGCCGAGATATTCGGGCAAATGCCGCCATTTGACGAAAGAGGAACAGGAACGTTTGGAAAAAGAGGGAAGAAAGCCGAGCCTCCGTTTTAAAGTTCCTTCCGGAAAGGTTTATACGTTCAACGATATGGTCAAGGGCGAAGTCTCCTTCGAATCCGACGGCATCGGCGATTGGGTCATCCGGAAGAAGGACGGGATGCCGACTTACAATTTCGCCGTGGCCATCGACGACCACCTGATGAAAATTACCCACGTCCTGCGCGGCGACGACCATATTTCCAACACCCCGAAGCAATTGATGATCTACGAGGCATTCGGCTGGGAACCGCCGGTTTTCGGCCATATGACCTTGATCGTCAACGAAAACCGGAAGAAATTGAGCAAGCGGGATGAAACGATCATCCAGTTTATCGAACAGTACGCGGAACTGGGCTATTTGCCGGAAGCCTTGTTCAATTTCATCGCCCTTTTGGGATGGTCCCCTGTCGGCGAAGAGGAGATTTTCTCGAAGGAAGAGTTCATCCGCCAATTCGATCCGGACCGGCTTTCCAAGTCCCCGGCCGTCTTTGACACGAAAAAATTGGCGTGGATGAACAATCAATATATGAAAAAAGCCGATTTGGACACGGTCGTCCGCCTGGCCCTGCCCCATTTGATCAAAGCCGGCCGGGTCAGCCCGGAACCGTCGGAGGAAGAAATGGCATTCGTCCGCAAACTGGTCGCCCTTTATCAGGAACAAATGAGCTACGGGGCGGAAATTTTGCCCCTCTCGGAGTTGTTTTTTAAGGAAGAAGTCACGTATAATGAAGAAGCAGAGGAAGTATTGAAACAGGAACATGTGCCCGAAGTTTTGCGGGCATTCCTGGAAGAAACGGAAAATTTGCAGGATTTTGCGGCCGAAGAAATCAAGAAGGCGATAAAGAACGTGCAAAAGAAAACGGGCCAAAAGGGCAAAAACCTGTTCATGCCGATCCGGGCGGCGGCCACCGGCCAAACCCACGGGCCCGAGCTGCCGTCCGCCCTGGAATTGCTGGGGAAGGAAAAAGTCCAAAAAAGAATTTCATCCCTTTTAAATAACCTTTCACAATGATTGCAATATAGTGTAAATAGATACAACATAAAAATGAAAAAGCGTTGATGGGGAGAAGTAGAAAACGATGCTTTGCCAGAGAGGGCCGTCACCGGCTGAAAGCGGCCTAAAGCCTCTCGTTTTCGAAATGCGCCCCGGAGCCCTATATTGAACAACGTGACGTTTAGTAAATATAGGCGGAGCCTTCCGTTAAAAAGCAAGAGCGGAGACCGGATTTTTTGCCGGTCTAAACAGAGTGGAACCGCGTGGAAGCGTCTCTGTCCTTGGACAGGGGCGCTTTTTTGGTCATGGTATGGAAGGAAAAGCGTTCGCCGCAGATGAAATGGCCCATTCACCGATTCCGTAAAAGAAGGGGGTAGTGCCATGTTGAAGCGGATCAAAGAGGATATCCAAGTGGTGTTTGAGCAGGATCCCGCGGCCCGGAGTTATCTCGAAGTGATCCTCACCTATTCCGGGTTGCATGCCATTTGGGCGCACCGGATCGCCCATTGGCTGTATAAAAGGCGGTTTTTCTTTCTCGCCCGGCTCATCTCGCAAATCAGCCGATTTTTCACCGGGATCGAAATCCATCCGGGAGCGAAAATCGGGCGGCGGTTTTTCATCGATCACGGGATGGGCGTTGTCATCGGGGAAACTTGCGAAATCGGTGACAATGTGACGATCTATCAGGGGGTGACCCTTGGAGGGACGGGAAAGGAAAAGGGGAAGCGCCATCCGACCATCAAGGACAATGTGTTAATCGCCACGGGAGCGAAAGTTCTCGGGTCGATCACCATTGGCGAAAATTCGAAGATCGGCGCCGGATCCGTCGTGTTGAAGGATGTCCCCCCGAATTCCACCGTCGTGGGCATCCCGGGAAAAGTCGTCCGCCGGGACGGCGTCCGGGTGAACAAGGACCTGAATCACGGGGATTTGCCCGATCCGATTGCCGATATTCTGCTTCGGATGCAGGAAGAAATCGAACAATTGAAAAAAGAGGTCGAAGATTTGCGGTTAGAAAGGAGCAGGGAACATGGCCATACGAATCTATAACACCTTGACGCGGAAAAAGGAAATTTTCCAGCCGGTCGAAGAAGGAAAAGTGAAGATGTACGTATGCGGTCCGACGGTTTACAATTATATTCATATCGGGAACGCCAGGCCCGCCATTGTGTTCGATACGGTGCGCCGCTATTTTCAATACCGGGGGTACCGGGTCACCTATGTTTCCAATTTCACCGATGTGGATGACCGGCTCATCAATGCGGCGAAGGAATTAAACGAAGAGGTTCCCCAATTGGCGGAGCGGTTCATCAAGGCCTATTTCTCCGATATTGAAGCCCTGAACTGCATGCATGCGGACGTCCATCCCCGGGTGACGGAAAATATGGATACGATCATCGCCTTTATTGAGGAGCTGATCGCCAAAGGTTACGCTTATGAAGCGGACGGGGACGTCTATTTCCGGACGCGGAATTTTTCCGGCTACGGCAAACTGTCCCATCAGTCCATCGAAGATTTAAGGCTCGGGGCGAGGATTGAAATCGGCGAAAAGAAACGGGATCCCCTCGATTTCGCCCTCTGGAAGAAAGCGAAACCGGGGGAAATCTACTGGGAGAGCCCCTGGGGAAAAGGCCGTCCGGGATGGCATATCGAATGCTCGGCGATGGCGAGAAAATACTTGGGGGACACGATCGATATCCACGCGGGAGGCCAGGATCTGATCTTTCCCCACCATGAGAACGAAATCGCCCAGACGGAAAGTTTGACGGGAAAACCGTTCGCCAAATATTGGATGCATAACGGTTATATCAACATCGACAACGAAAAAATGTCCAAATCTTTGGGGAACGTGATCCTTGTCCATGAAATCCTCAAAAACGTGGATCCGCAAGTCTTGCGCTTTTTCATGCTGTCCGTCCATTATCGGCATCCGATCAATTACAACGAAAAAATCCTGAACGACGCCAAAAACGGGCTGGAACGGCTCCGTACCTCCTACAACAACTTGATTCACCGGAAGAAGGCGAGCGCCGATTTGACCGGCGATGATGACAAATGGCTGAATGACATTGCCGGGTTCAAGCGGCAGTTCATCGAGGCGATGGACGATGACTTCAACACGGCCAACGGCATTTCCGTGTTCTTTGAGTTGGCCAAATCGGCAAATTTGTATTTAATGGAGAAAAACACATCGGCGAAAGTCATCGAGGCCTATTTGGCCCTGTTCGACGACTTCGCCGGCGTCCTGGGCCTTGTCCTGGAACAGGAGGAATTGCTGGATGAGGAGATCGAGCGGCTGATCGAAGAAAGGAACGAAGCGAGGAAAAGAAGGGATTTCGCGACGGCCGACCGTATCCGCGACCTGTTGAAAGAGAAAAATATCATTTTGGAAGATACACCGCAAGGCACGAGATGGAAAAGAGGGTGAACATGCGAACGTCCGAGCGCGCCGTCGACGCGAAATATTTGAATTCCTTGGCATTGGCTTACATGGGTGATGCCGTCTTTGAGATCTATGTGCGGCATCACCTTTTGCAAAAGGGCATCGTAAAACCGAACCTGCTGCAGAAAGAGGCGGTAAAATATGTTTCCGCCAAGGCCCAAAGCCAGGCCGTCCGGCAATTTCTCGAGCAGGATCTGCTGACGGAGGAGGAGCGGGACATCGTCCGGCGGGGAAGGAACGCCAAAAGCCATACGGTGCCGAAAAATGTCGATTATTATACCTACCGGCAAAGCACCGGCTTTGAAGCCCTGTTAGGATACCATTATTTGGAAGGAAATTTCCGCCGGTTGGAGGAATTGGTCCGGCGGGCGTTTTCGATCATGGAATCATGAAAGGAGGAGTTTTTTTGGGCGAATGGATCATCGGGAAAAATCCGGTATTGGAATCGCTGAAGGGCCGGAGGGAAATCCATAAGATTTGGGTGGCGGAAGGTTCGCAGAAGAGCGCCCGGCCGGTTATCCGGCTGGCGAAGGAAAACAACGTCCCCGTGCAGATCGTCCCGAAGAACAAACTGGATGAAATGGCGGAAGGCAACCATCAGGGAATCGTTGCCCAGGCGGCCGCTTACCGGTACTATGAACCGGATGATTTGTTGGAGGAGGCCAAAAAAAGGGGAGAATTGCCCTTTTTGCTCCTGTTGGACGAAATTGAGGATCCCCGCAATTTGGGTTCGATCATGCGTACGGCGGACGCCGCCGGCGTTCACGGGGTGATCATTCCGAAGCGGCGCTCCGCCGGGTTGACGGAGACGGTGGCGAAGGCCTCCGCCGGGGCCATCGAATACGTCCGGGTTGCCCGCGTCACCAATCTCGCCCGTACGATCGACCAATTGAAGGAAAAGGGAATTTGGATCGCGGGGATGGACGCGGAAGGGGAAACGGACTACCGCCTGTTCGACGGGAAAATGCCTGTAGCCCTTGTCATCGGGAATGAAGGCCGGGGACTTGGCCGATTGATCAAGGAAAAATGCGATTTTCTCTTGCGTCTCCCCATGGCCGGGCATGTTTCGTCATTAAACGCTTCAGTGGCAGCCGGAATCATGATGTATGAAATCTTCCGGAAGCGGAGTCCCGGGGTAGCCGAAGATGGAATGGCTCATCGTTGACGGCTACAACATGATCGGGGCATGGCCGGAATTGGCTGAACTGAAGCAGGTCGATCTGGCATCGGCGAGGGACAGGCTGATCGAATGGATGGCGGAATACCAGGCGTTCACGGGGATCAAAGTGATCGTTGTCTTCGACGCCCCCCATGTGCAAGGGATGGAAAGAAAAATGAAACATTTCGGCATCGAGATCCTGTTCACCAGGGAGAATGAAACGGCGGACGAAAGGATCGAAAAATTGGCCAGCCAATTGGCGGACGGAAAGGAAAAGGTGTATGTGGCCACCTCCGATTTCACCGAGCAGTGGGTGATTTTCGGCCGGGGGGCTTACCGGAAATCCGCCCGGGAACTGTATCATGAACTTTCCGTGATCCAAAAGAAAATTGCCAAAAAAGCAAAAAAAATCGCCGAATCAAAGCCGGCAGCTTCCATTCCCCTGGCGGACGAAGTGGCAGAAATTTTCGAAAAATGGCGAAGAGGGGAATAAAGTTTTATTGACTGAGAGATTTTTCCTGCAGTATAATGTGTGTAAGTAGTGCGGTCGGGGTGATTGTATTTGCGCGTCGAACCTTCCAGAAACAAGGCTCAGAAGTATAAGGACCTGGACGACGAATTGATCGTGGAGCTGGTGCATCAGGGCGAGTCGGATGCGTTGGACTATTTGGTTCACAAGTACCGGTTGTTTGTACGTGCAAAGGCAAGATCCTACTTCCTGATCGGCGCGGATCGCGAAGACATTATCCAGGAAGGGATGATCGGCTTATTTAAAGCGATCCGCGATTACAAAGACGACAAGTTCACCTCTTTTAAAGCGTTTGCAGAGCTTTGCATCACCAGGCAAATGATTACGGCGATCAAAACGGCAACGCGGCAAAAACATATCCCGCTTAACTCCTATATTTCGTTGGACAAGCCCATTTATGACGAAGAATCGGACAGGACTTTAATGGATACCCTTTCCGGTTCCAAGCTTTCCGATCCCGAGGAATTGATCATCAATAAAGAGGAATATGACCATATAGAAGTAAAGATGTCGGAGCTGTTGAGCGATCTGGAAAGAAAAGTGCTCGCCCTCTATTTGGACGGGCAATCTTACCAGGAAATATCCGAAGAGCTGAACCGGCACGTCAAATCGATCGACAACGCCTTGCAGCGGGTGAAAAGGAAGCTGGAAAAATATTTGGAGACGAGGGAAACTTCCTAGGGTCTTCCGGCAAGCCCGAGTTTGTTTTTTTATTGCCGCCTTTTTCCCGGCAAGATAACCTGATTTTGACGCCCGCCAGCCGGCTTGACGGATTTTTGCGCTCCTGGACGATCGAAGCCGTGGGTCCGGCCGGACGGCTAGAAAAAACTTCCAAGAAAAGGGGCATCCCTTCCTATGATAAACCATTCCGGCCGAAACAATCAACTGCCAATTACACGTGGGTTTGCTGCCGATCCGGCTGATTGCTTGAAGCTTCCGTATCGCCGTCATGGCGAGGCCCGTCCCGACTTCGCGGCCGCTCGTTTGGAACGGTGGACTGCGTTGCGTCCGGGCATCGGCAGGCGCGGGATTTCGGCAAAGGCCACGGCCTTGGCCCGCCAATTCGCCGCCGGCTCCCTGCGGAAGTTTTGACCGGATTCGGCATTGCCTCATCCGGGGATCTTTTCCCGATCCGATCATGAACGGGTCAGGAACTCGCATTTTATCATTTTTTTTATTGACATTCTTTTCATAAACATGATAAAGTGTGGAAATAGAAAATTCACCCTGAAGCGGCGAAACGCCGCTTGGAAAAGGTAAAACGGCCCTCCTTGCGGGGAAAGCGGATTTCGGGGGACAGTGTCCTTTTCACATACATGGGAAGCGGATGGACAGGAGTTTCGGCAAATCCTATGATTTTATTTTTGGAGGTACTTGGATGCAACGGGTGATCAAATTTTTCCGCAACGTTTCCATTGAAATGCAGAAGGTGAGCTGGCCGCGCAGGAAGGAATTGTATCGTTATACGCTGACGGTGGTGTCGACGGTTATCTTTTTCATCTTGTTTTTCACCCTCGTCGATTTGGGGATCACCTTCCTGATCGAGCTGACTCCGTGAGAATAGCCGCGTTCGCCTTTTGTTATAATGGTAATGAAGATATGGTCGAAGAAAGCCCGTTTAACGGGTTTTTTATTTACCGTCAAACGGGTGAGAATCTTTGTTCAAGGAGGGAAGGACGCATCGTCCTCGTTTCATGGAAAAACAATGGTATGTCGTCCATACGTATTCAGGATATGAAAACAAAGTGAAGGCCAACCTGGAAAAAAGGGTGGCTTCCATGGGCATGGAAGATAAAATTTTCCGCGTGGTCGTACCCGAGGAAGAACAGACCGACGTGAAAAACGGCAAGAAAAAGGTCGTCAAGAAGAAAGTGTTTCCCGGCTACGTCCTCGTCGAATTGATCATGACGGACGATTCCTGGTACGTCGTCCGAAACACGCCGGGCGTCACGGGATTTGTCGGCTCCTCCGGCGCCGGCTCGAAACCCACCCCGCTGTTGCCGGAAGAAGTCAATGCGATCCTGAAAAAGATGGGCATTGAAGAAAAAGAAATCGACATCGACGTGGAGATCGGCGACACCGTCCAAATCAACGAAGGGTTCTTCAAAAATTTTGCGGGTACCGTCGAAAGCATCGATTACGACAAGAAAAAGGTGAAGGTCCTGGTCAATATGTTCGGGCGGGAAACCCCCGTGGAAGTGGGATTTTCCCAAATAAGCAAAATGTAGCTTGAATTTCTTTTCCAAATCTGATAAAATTCATAAGTCGGTGTATGTCTCGCTTAAGAGACGATCTCCATTCAGATCTATATTTCTGATATATTTTACTTATCGAGTGGGAGGGCTTGTCCCTAAAACCACATCACGGACTTAAGGAGGTGTGTCTCGTGGCTAAAAAAGTTGTCAAAGTTGTGAAGCTGCAAATTCCTGCCGGTAAAGCCAATCCCGCGCCGCCAGTCGGTCCCGCATTGGGTCAAGCTGGTGTGAACATCATGGGATTTTGTAAAGAATTTAACGCCCGTACCGCCGATCAGGCCGGTCTGATCATTCCCGTGGAAATTACGGTATATGAAGACCGTTCGTTTACATTTATTACGAAGACCCCGCCGGCTGCGGTGTTGTTGAAAAAGGCCGCAGGCATTGAATCGGGTTCCGGGGAACCGAACCGTAAGAAAGTGGCGACGGTCAAGCGGGACAAAATTCGTGAAATCGCCGAAACGAAAATGCCCGACTTGAATGCCGCGTCCATTGAGGCGGCGATGCGAATGATCGAAGGAACGGCGCGCAGCATGGGAATCGTCATCGAAGATTAACGGTTGATGGAAAGGTTGCGGTTACGCAACCTTTTTCGTGGGAGGTCATTTCCGCTATTACCACATTTGAGGAGGATTACAAATGGTGAAAAGAGGAAAAAAATATCAGGAAGCGCTCAAGCTGGTTGACCGTACCAAAGCTTACAACGCCACAGAAGCGATCGAATTGGCGAAGAAGACGAATTACACCAAATTTGACGCCACGGTGGAAGCCGCCTTTCGTCTCGGGGTAGACCCGAAAAGGGCCGACCAGCAAGTCCGCGGCGCCGTCGTGCTGCCCAATGGGACCGGTAAAGTCCAACGGGTGCTCGTATTCGCCAAAGGGGAAAAGGCGAAGGAAGCCCAGGCTGCGGGTGCCGACTACGTGGGCGACAACGAATATATCGAAAAAATTCAGGACGGCTGGTTTGATTTCGACGTGATTGTGGCCACCCCGGACATGATGGCCGAAGTCGGTAAACTCGGCCGCATTTTGGGACCGAAAGGGTTAATGCCGAACCCGAAGACCGGCACCGTAACCTTCGACGTGGAACGGGCGGTGAAGGAGATTAAAGCGGGGAAAGTGGAATACCGGGTGGACAAAGCCGGAAACATTCATGTCCCCATCGGAAAGGTCTCTTTCGACACCGGCAAATTGGTGGAAAACCTGAAGGCCGTTTATGAAGCGTTGATTAAAGCGAAACCGGCCGCCGCCAAAGGGACCTACATGAAAAACATCACGGTGAGCTCGACGATGGGCCCCGGCATCAAGGTCGACCCGCTTTCCCTTGAACAATAAGGAACGGTTTGACACGGTCTTTGCGCTGTGATATGATTTGGATGTCAATTGAATAACGGCGACATTTATACCGTAGACAGTAGGTGCTTTTCAAAGCTTAATATCCTACCGAGGTATAGGATGATCGAAAGCCTGTTTTGACATGCTTGAAATCATGCTTGAACACCTCCATGTCTACTGACTTGGAGGTTTTCTTTTGCCGGTATAAATGTCCAGTTCACGGGAGGTGCAAAAATGAGCAGCGCGATCGAACAGAAGAAACGGATCGTCGAAGAAATCACGGAAAAGTTGAAAAAGAGTCAGACGACGGTAATCGTCGATTACCGCGGGCTCAACGTGGCGGAAATTACCGAGCTGCGCAAACAGCTCCGGGAAGCCGGCGTCGAGTTCAAAGTGTATAAAAACACTTTGATGCGCAGAGCCGCAGAAAAGGCGGAACTGAGCGAACTGAACGAGTTTTTGACCGGGCCGAATGCCGTTGCGTTCAGCGAACATGATCCGGTCATGCCCGCCAAAATTTTAAACGATTTCGCGAAGAAAAACGAAAAGCTGGAGATTAAGGCCGGCGTCGTTGAAGGACGTCTCGTCTCCATCAGCGAAATCAAAGCTTTGGCGGAATTGCCGCCGAGGGAAGGGCTTCTTTCCATGCTGCTTAGCGTCCTGCAAGCCCCGATCCGCAATTTCGCCCTGGCCGTCAAAGCGGTTGCCGATCAAAAGGAAGGACAAAGCGCGTAATCTTGCCATAATCTGAAAAAACAATAAAGGGAGGAAAATGGAATGACGAAAGAACAAATCATCGAAGCCATTAAAAACATGAGCGTTTTGGAATTAAACGATCTGGTAAAAGCCATTGAAGAAGAATTCGGCGTAACCGCCGCAGCTCCCGTGGCTGTTGTGGGTGGTGCCGCTCCCGCCGGCGAAGCGGCTGAAGAAAAGACCGAATTTGATGTCGTCTTGGCCGATGCCGGCGCCCAAAAAATTAAAGTTATTAAAGTGGTCCGCGAAATCACCGGCCTTGGTTTGAAAGAAGCGAAAGACCTCGTCGACAACACGCCGAAACCGGTCAAAGAAGGGGTCTCCAAAGAAGAAGCGGAAGAAATCAAAGCCAAGCTGGAAGAAGTCGGCGCAACCGTCGAAGTAAAATAATGAAAAAAGCCCGCATGTTTGCGGGCTTTTTTGCAAGGAAAGGGGAGAAGAGCGACTTGACCGATCATTATTATTCGCCGGACCCCTCCGCCGAAAGCAGGCCGTCCCTTTGGCAGGACACGTTAAGGGGATTTTCCCTGACTTTCAAAACGGACCGGGGCGTTTTTTCCAAAAAAAGAGTGGATTTCGGCACGCGGCTCCTGATCGAATCCTTTTCGGCGGACGGTCCGTCCGGCCCCATCCTCGATTTGGGCTGCGGATACGGACCGATCGGGCTCGCCGTCGCCAAATCCTTTCCCGACCGGATTGTCCACATGGTCGACGTAAACCGGCGGGCATTGGAGCTGGCGGAAGAAAATGCGAACATCAACGGCTGCTCCAACGCGCTCGTTTATGAGAGCGACGGGTTTGCCGGCATATCGGAACGGTCCTTCGCTGCGATTTTGTCCAATCCCCCGATACGGGCGGGGAAAAAAGTGGTCTATCCGATGTTCGAGAAAAGTTTCGAACACCTCGCGGACGGAGGCCGGCTGTGGATCGTCATTCAGAAAAAACAAGGGGCTCCTTCCGCCTTGAAAAAACTCGAAGAGATTTTTGCCGAAGTGGAAACCGTCCGCAGGGAGAAGGGTTATTACGTTTTTTGCGCAAAAAAAATTTGACTCGGTTTCACGCATATGTTAATATAATAAAATGCCAATAAGTGTATAGGGGCTTTGTCTGTCCGCATGTGCAAGAATATCCCATTCAAAAAATGGAAAATATAGAATAAATAACAAATCATACGGCTGATTGCGGTTTTCTCGGGAAACCCTTTTTTCTTTTATATATAATTAAGTTTTGTCTTTGGGGGTGAATCATTTCTTTTTATATAGATTATAGCAGAAAAATTCGGTTTCATGTATTCCAAATTGCTTTTTTGAGGGGTGAATCTTTTGACAGGCCATCTGGTTCAATACGGAAAGTACCGTACGCGGAAGAGCTTTGCAAGGATTCGGGAAGTTTTGGAATTGCCGAATTTAATCGAAATCCAAACCTCTTCCTACAAGTGGTTTCTTGAAGAGGGTTTGCGGGAAATGTTCCGGGACATTTCCCCCATTGAAGATTTTACCGGCAATTTGTCCTTGGAATTTGTCGACTACAGCCTAGGCGAGCCGAAGTATACCGTCGAAGAGGCCAAAGAACGCGACGTTACGTATGCCGCGCCTTTGCGTGTGAAGGTGCGCTTGATCAATAAAGTGACGGGGGAAGTCAAAGACCAGGAAGTGTTCATGGGCGATTTTCCGCTCATGACCGAAACGGGAACGTTCATCATCAACGGCGCCGAGCGGGTCATCGTTTCCCAATTGGTTCGTTCGCCGAGCGTTTACTACAATGACAAAGTGGACAAAAACGGGAAAAAAGGTTTCACCGCCACGGTGATCCCGAACCGGGGAGCCTGGCTTGAATATGAGACCGATTCGAAGGATATCGTCTATGTCCGCATCGACCGTACCCGCAAACTGCCGGTTACCGTATTATTGCGGGCGCTCGGTTTCGGTTCCGACCAGGAAATCATCGACATTCTCGGCGACAATGAGTACTTGCAAAATACCTTGGAAAAGGACAATACGAACAGCACGGAAAAAGCGTTGATCGAAATCTATGAACGGCTGCGTCCGGGGGAACCGCCGACTCCGGAAAACGCGAAAAATCTGCTCATTTCCCGGTTTTTCGATCCGAAACGGTACGATTTGGCCAATGTCGGCCGTTACAAAATCAACAAGAAGCTACATATTAAAGAACGGCTGTTCGGCCAAACATTGGCTGAAACCCTCGTGGATCCCGAAACGGGGGAAATCATTGCCGAAACGGGCACCGTATTGGATCGGCGCACCCTCGACCGCATCTTGCCCTATCTGGAAAAGGGAATCGGCGTGAAAAAATTGCAGCCGAACGGCGGCGTGCTGGATGAGGAAGTTTTAATCCAGTCTATTAAAATATTTGCCCCTTCGGAAAACGGACAGAAGGTCATCAACGTCATCAGCAACGTTGTCGATGACTCGGTAAAGCATATTACCCCGAGCGATATTATCGCATCGATCAGCTATTTCTTCAACCTGCTTTACAACGTGGGAAGAACGGATGATATCGACCATTTGGGGAACCGGCGCCTCCGTTCGGTGGGCGAACTGCTGCAAAACCAGTTCCGCATCGGCCTGTCGAGAATGGAACGCGTTGTAAAGGAACGGATGTCCATCCAGGACACGAATACGATCACGCCGCAGCAATTGATTAACATTCGTCCGGTGATTGCGGCGATCAAAGAATTTTTCGGAAGTTCCCAGCTCTCCCAATTCATGGACCAGACCAACCCGCTCGCCGAATTGACCCATAAACGGAGACTTTCCGCATTGGGGCCTGGCGGATTGACGCGGGAAAGGGCCGGGATGGAAGTCCGCGACGTCCACTATTCCCACTACGGAAGAATGTGCCCGATTGAAACCCCGGAAGGTCCGAATATCGGGCTGATCAACTCCCTGTCCACCTACGCGCGGGTGAACCGTTTCGGGTTCATTGAGACCCCGTACCGGAAAGTCGATCCGGAAACCGGCCGGGTCACGGATGAAATTCATTATATGACCGCCGATGAAGAAGATAACTATGTGATCGCCCAGGCGAACGCCCGGCTGAACGAGGACGGAAGCTTTGCCGACAAGGAAGTCTTCGCCCGTTTCCGCGGGGAAAACTTGGTCGTGCCCGTCGACCGGGTGGATTACATGGACGTTTCGCCGAAACAGGTCGTATCCGTCGCCACTTCCTGTATCCCGTTCCTGGAAAACGACGACTCCAACCGGGCCCTGATGGGTGCCAACATGCAAAGACAAGCCGTTCCCCTTTTGGTTCCGGAAGCGCCCATCGTCGGCACCGGCATGGAATACGTAGCCGCACGTGACTCGGGAGCGGCGGTCATCTGCAAGCACGACGGCATCGTCGTTCATGTGGAAGCGCGGGAAATCCGGGTGCGCCGGATTGAAATCGTCGACGGAAAAGAAGTGGAAGGGGATATCGACCGCTACAAACTGCAAAAATTTGTCCGGTCCAACAACGGGATGTGCTTCAACCAAATCCCGATCGTGAAAGTCGGCGAACGGGTATCGAAGGGCGATATTTTGGCCGACGGGCCCTCCATGGAAAAGGGGGAACTCGCCCTTGGCCGGAACGTGCTGGTCGCCTTTATGACCTGGGAAGGATACAACTATGAAGACGCGATCATCATGAGCGAAAGGCTCGTTAAAGAAGACGTCTACACCTCCATTCATATTGAAGAATATGAACTGGAGGCCCGCGACACGAAACTCGGTCCCGAAGAGATTACCCGGGACATCCCGAACGTCGGGGAAGATGCCCTCCGCAATTTGGATGAACGGGGCATCGTCCGCATCGGGGCCGAGGTGAAAGACGGCGATATTTTGGTCGGAAAAGTGACGCCGAAGGGAATGACGGAACTGACCGCGGAAGAACGGCTCCTCCACGCGATTTTCGGGGAAAAGGCGAGGGAAGTCCGCGACACGTCGTTGCGGGTTCCCCACGGAGGTGGAGGAATCGTCCTCGACGTGAAAGTCTTCAACCGGGAAGACGGGGATGAAATGCCGCCGGGCGTCAACCAGCTGGTCAGGGTGTACATCGTCCAAAAACGGAAGATTTCCGCGGGGGACAAAATGGCGGGGCGCCACGGGAATAAAGGGGTTATTTCGCGGATTTTGCCCGTGGAAGACATGCCCTTCCTGCCGGATGGCACGCCCATCGACATCATGTTGAATCCCCTCGGTGTCCCGTCCCGGATGAACATCGGCCAAGTTTTGGAACTCCATCTCGGAATGGCCGCCAAAAAACTCGGCATGTATGTCGCGACTCCCGTCTTTGACGGGGCGACGGAGGACGATGTTTGGTCGATGATTGAAGAAGCGGGGATGGCCAAGGACGGAAAGACCATCCTCTACGATGGCCGGACGGGAGAACCCTTTGACAACCGCGTGTCCGTGGGCGTGATGTACATGATCAAGCTGGCGCACATGGTCGACGACAAATTGCATGCCCGCTCCACCGGACCGTATTCCCTGGTCACCCAGCAACCGCTGGGCGGGAAAGCCCAATTCGGCGGGCAGCGGTTCGGCGAGATGGAAGTGTGGGCGTTGGAAGCCTACGGCGCGGCTTATACCCTCCAAGAAATTTTGACCGTCAAATCCGACGATATCGTCGGGCGCGTCAAAACCTATGAAGCGATTGTAAAAGGAGAAAACGTCCCTGAACCGGGTGTTCCGGAGTCCTTTAAGGTGTTGATCAAAGAACTGCAAAGTCTGGGTCTGGACGTGAAAATCCTCTCCAGCAACGACAAGGAAATCGAAATGAAGGAATTTGAAGATGATGACGATTTCCAACAAACGGACACGTTCCCGATCCAGTCGGAACAGGCGAAACAGGAAAATGCCGGCGGTGAAAAAGTCGGCGCCGCCGATAAGTAACGGCCGGCCGCCGACCCCTTTCCGACGACTGGAAGATCTCCGGCCAAATGCCCCTCAAATGCTGGAAAATCTAGATGAAATGGGAGGTAATCTCCTTGCTGGATGTCAATAACTTTGAATATATGAAAATCGGCCTCGCTTCGCCGGACAAAATCCGTTCCTGGTCTTACGGCGAAGTGAAAAAACCGGAAACGATCAACTACCGGACGTTGAAACCCGAAAAGGACGGATTGTTCTGCGAGCGGATTTTCGGTCCCACGAAGGACTGGGAATGCCACTGCGGAAAGTATAAGCGGGTCCGTTACAAAGGCGTCGTCTGCGACCGGTGCGGCGTCGAAGTGACCCGCTCCAAAGTTCGCCGGGAAAGGATGGGGCATATCGAGCTGGCCGCCCCGGTTTCCCATATTTGGTATTTCAAGGGGATCCCGAGCCGGATGGGCCTCGTCCTCGACATGTCTCCGCGGGCCTTGGAAGAAGTCATCTATTTTGCGTCCTATGTGGTCACCGAGCCTGGGAACACCCCTCTGGAAAAGAAGCAATTGCTGTCCGAAAAGGACTACCGCATGTACCGGGAAAAATACGGAAATAAATTCCAGGCGGGCATGGGCGCGGAAGCGATCAAGAAGTTGCTCCAAGATATCGATTTGGAAAAGGAAAGCAAGATGCTCCGGGAAGAATTGAAGACCGCCCAAGGGCAGCGGAGAACCCGGGCCATCAAACGCCTGGAAGTCATTGAAGCCTTCCGGAATTCGGGGAACGATCCGGCCTGGATGATCCTCGACGTGCTTCCGGTCATTCCTCCCGAGTTGCGCCCCATGGTTCAGCTGGACGGCGGCCGGTTCGCCACTTCCGATTTGAACGACTTGTACCGGCGCGTCATCAACCGCAACAACCGGCTGAAGAAATTGCTCGATTTGGGGGCGCCCAGCATCATCGTCCAAAATGAAAAACGGATGCTCCAGGAAGCCGTCGACGCCCTGATCGACAACGGCCGGCGGGGCAGGCCGGTCACGGGTCCCGGAAACAGGCCCCTCAAATCCCTTTCCCATATGCTGAAAGGGAAACAAGGCCGATTCCGCCAAAACCTGCTCGGGAAACGGGTGGATTATTCCGGGCGTTCGGTTATTGTCGTCGGGCCGAACTTGAAGATGTATCAATGCGGCCTGCCGAAGGAAATGGCCATCGAACTTTTCAAGCCTTTTGTCATGAAGGAACTGGTGGCGAAGGGCTACGCCCACAACATCAAATCGGCGAAAAGAAAGATTGAACGTCTCCATCCGGAAGTTTGGGACGTTTTGGAAGAAGTCATTAAAGAACATCCGGTTCTCTTGAACCGTGCCCCGACGCTGCACAGACTGGGGATCCAGGCCTTTGAACCGACCTTGGTGGAAGGCCGGGCCATCCGCTTGCATCCGCTCGTATGTACGGCGTACAATGCGGACTTTGACGGCGACCAGATGGCCGTGCACGTTCCCTTGTCGGCGGAAGCCCAGGCCGAGGCGCGCATGCTGATGCTGGCCGCCCAGAACATTTTGAACCCGAAGGACGGGAAACCGGTCGTTACGCCTTCCCAGGACATGGTCTTGGGCAACTATTACTTGACGCTGGAACGGGAAGGGGCAATCGGCGAAGGGATGGTATTTAAAGACCGCGACGAGGCGCTTCTCGCCTATCAAAACGGCTATGTCCATCTCCACAGCCGGATTGCCGTCCACGCCGGATCGTTAAACAACCCGACGTTTACGGAAGAACAAAATAAAATGCTGCTTTTGACGACCGTCGGAAAATTGATCTTTAACGAGATCCTGCCGCCTTCCTTCCCGTACATCAACGAGCCGACAAAATACAACCTGGAGCATGAAACGCCGGCTAAATATTTCATCCATCCGAGCGAAAACGTCAAAGAAGTCATCCGTTCCCGTGAGCTGGTGCCTCCCTTCAAGAAAGGGATTTTGGGGAGCATTATCGCCGAAGTGTTCAAACGCTATAAGATCACGGAAACTTCCAAGATGCTCGACCGGATGAAGGATCTGGGCTTCCATTACTCGACGAAGGCCGGAATCACCATCGGCATTTCGGACATTATCGTGTTGCCGCAAAAGCAGGAAATTTTGGATGAAGCCCAGAAAAAAGTGGACAATGTCCAAAAACAATTCCGAAGAGGTTTAATCACGGAAGAAGAACGCTACGACCGGGTCATTTCCATCTGGAGCCAGGCCAAGGATAAGATCCAAGGCAAGCTGATGGAAACCTTGGACCGCTTGAACCCGATCTATATGATGAGCGATTCGGGGGCCCGGGGGAACGCCTCCAACTTCACCCAGCTGGCGGGGATGCGCGGCCTGATGGCCAACCCGGCGGGAAGGATCATCGAACTTCCGATCAAATCCAGCTTCCGCGAAGGGCTGTCCGTCTTGGAATACTTTATTTCCACCCACGGCGCCCGGAAGGGTTTGGCCGATACGGCGCTGAAAACGGCGGACTCCGGGTACTTGACAAGACGTCTCGTCGACGTGGCGCAGGATGTCATCGTGCGTGAAGAAGATTGCGGCACCGACCGGGGCCTCCTTGTCCGCGAGTTAAATGACGGCACGGAAGTCATCGAAACCCTGGAAGAACGGGTGATCGGACGCTTCGCCCACAAGACCGTCAAGCATCCGGAAACCGGCGAAATCCTCGTCAGACGCAATCAGATGATCACCGAAGAAATCGCCGAGAAGATCGTCGAAGCCGGCATCAAAGAAGTCTGGATCCGTTCGGCCCTCACCTGCAACACCCGCCACGGGGTTTGCAGGAAATGTTACGGCCGGAATCTGGCGACCGGGGAAGAAGTGGAAGTCGGCGAAGCTGTCGGAATCATCGCCGCCCAATCCATCGGCGAACCGGGAACCCAGCTGACGATGCGGACGTTCCATACCGGCGGCGTCGCCGGCGACGATATTACCCAAGGTTTGCCGCGGGTCCAAGAGCTGTTTGAAGCGAGAAACCCGAAAGGGCAAGCGACCATTTCCGAAATCGACGGCAAGGTCATCGCCATCAATGAAGGGCGCGACCGCCAACAGGAAATTGTCGTCGAAGGAGAAGTGGAAACGCGGACCTATACCGTCCCCTATACGGCAAGATTGAAAGTGTCCGTCGGCGACACGGTCGAACGGGGCCAAGAATTGACGGAAGGATCCGTCGACCCGAAAGAATTGCTGAAGGTGAAGGACGTCCAATCCGTCCAGGAATATTTGCTGCGTGAAGTCCAGAAGGTTTACCGGATGCAAGGCGTGGAGATCGGCGACAAACACATCGAAGTGATGGTCCGGCAAATGCTCCGGAAAGTGCGGATCATCGATTCGGGAGACACGGATCTCCTGCCGGGCACCTTGATGGATATCCACCAATTCACGGACGCCAACGCGAAGGTTTTGAAGGAAGGGAAGCTTCCCGCCACCGGGAAACCGGTGCTGCTGGGGATCACGAAGGCATCCCTGGAAACCGACTCCTTCCTTTCCGCCGCATCCTTCCAAGAAACGACCCGGGTGCTTACCGATGCGGCGATCAAAGGGAAAAAGGATGAATTGCTCGGCTTGAAGGAGAACGTCATCATCGGAAAACTGGTGCCTGCCGGAACGGGCATGCTCAGATACCGGAAAACGAAGATCCGGAGGAAAACGGAGGAAGAGGCGGCAAACGAAGTGAAGGCAGAATGACTTTTCCAAGCCGGCGGCGCCAGCCGCCGGCCGCCTCTTGATGTTTTATGAAAAATATTGACAATTAAATACGAAGGTGATACTATAGCAAAGGTGCTCCTAACAACCTGTTGTTTTGGAGGATATCCTCATGTCTTATGAAAAAATCAAACAGGCGAAAAAAGTGGTCGTTGGCATGAAGCAAACGATCAAGGCGTTGAATTCCGGGACCGCAACCGAGGTGATCGTCGCCGCCGATGCGGACAGCCAGATTTTGACGAAGGTGAAGGAGCTGGCCGCGGAAAAGGGCGTTCCGCTGACGGAAGTCGGGTCCATGAAGGAGCTGGGCAAGGCGGCCGGAATCGACGTAGGAGCAGCGACTGTAGCTATTATTGAATGATGGTTGCCGGGAAAGGTGCGGCAACGGCGCTAATTTTTTGTCCAAAAATGAACCGCCTGGCTATGTGGGCTTAAACTTTTCTTGAAGGGAGGACGATTTGAATGCCTACAATGAACCAATTGGTGCGCAAACCGCGCAAAAAAGTGAAGGAAAAATCAAAATCCCCTGCGCTGAATAAGGGATGGAACAGCTTCAAAAAGGTGCTGACGAACGTACCGTCTCCGCAAAAACGCGGCGTATGCACCCGTGTCGGGACGATGACGCCGAAAAAACCGAACTCTGCGCTGCGGAAATACGCCCGTGTTCGTTTGTCCAACGGGATTGAAGTGACCGCGTACATTCCCGGAATCGGTCATAACTTGCAAGAGCACAGCGTCGTTTTAATCCGCGGCGGCCGGGTTAAAGACTTGCCGGGTGTCCGCTATCACATCATCCGCGGTGCGCTGGATACGGCCGGCGTCGAAAACCGCAGACAAGGCCGTTCCAAATACGGAGCGAAAAAACCGAAAGAGAAAAAATCATAAAATGAAAGCATAAGGTGCCGTTGATTCCTTCAGGCACCGGCCGAACGACGAGCGACAGACGTTTGCAAATCATGCAAAAACTGCTGAAAGGAGGAACGATCATGCCACGTAAAGGTCCGGTACCAAAAAGAGATGTGATGCCAGATCCGATCTATAATTCCAAACTCGTTACCCGTTTAATCAATAAAATCATGATCGACGGAAAGAAAGGAAAAGCGCAAACGATCCTGTACAGAGCCTTTGACATCATCCGCGAACGCACGGGGAAAGACCCGATGGAAGTGTTTGAGCAAGCTTTGAAAAATGTCATGCCTGTATTGGAAGTTCGCGCCCGCCGCGTGGGTGGCGCAAACTACCAAGTTCCGGTGGAAGTCCGTCCGGAACGCCGCACGACCCTCGGGCTCCGGTGGCTGGTCCACTATGCCCGCTTGCGCAATGAAAAAACGATGGAAGAACGTTTGGCCAACGAAATCATGGACGCTGCCAATAATACGGGCGCGGCGGTGAAAAAACGGGAAGATACCCACAAAATGGCCGAAGCGAACAAGGCGTTCGCCCATTACCGCTGGTAATGGCCTTGCGCCGAATCATTTGGCGGACGCCGCTTAACGCAGATCGATTTTCAGTAGGAAGGAGAAAGAGGGATGCCAAGAGAGTTCTCCTTAGAAAAAACAAGAAATATCGGGATCATGGCACATATTGATGCCGGTAAAACGACGACCACGGAACGGATCCTGTTTTACACCGGAAAAATCCATAAAATCGGTGAAACCCACGAAGGCTCCGCCCAAATGGACTGGATGGAACAAGAGCAGGAACGCGGGATTACGATCACGTCCGCCGCGACTACGGCTCAGTGGAAGGGGCATCGGATCAACATCATCGATACCCCGGGCCACGTCGACTTCACCGTGGAAGTTGAACGGTCGTTGCGCGTTTTGGACGGGGCGATCACGGTGCTCGACGCCCAATCCGGCGTTGAACCCCAAACGGAAACCGTCTGGCGTCAGGCGACCAACTACGGGGTGCCCCGGATCGTATTTGTCAATAAAATGGATAAAATCGGCGCCGATTTCCTTTATTCCGTAAAAACGCTGCATGACCGTCTCGATGCCAACGCCCATCCGATCCAATTGCCGATCGGTGCGGAAGACCAATTCAAGGGCATCATCGACCTGGTGGAAATGAGGGCCCACTTCTACAAAGACGAGCTCGGAACGGTTGACGAAGTGACCGACGTTCCCGATGAATATAAAGAGATGGCGGAAGAATACCGCAATAAGCTCATCGAGGCCGTTGCCGAATTCGATGACGAGCTGATGATGAAGTACTTGGAAGGGGAAGAAATCTCCGTCGAAGAATTGAAAGCCGCCATCCGGAAAGGGACGGTATCGGTTCAATTCTACCCGGTGTTGTGCGGATCGGCATTCAAAAACAAAGGGATTCAGCTGATGCTTGATGCGGTCATCGATTATTTGCCCGCCCCGGTCGACATTCCGGACATTAAAGGGGTGGATCCGCAAACGGATTCGGAAACGACCCGTCCGTCCAGCGATGACGCTCCCTTTGCGGCGCTGGCCTTCAAGGTGATGTCCGACCCGTACGTCGGAAAACTCACCTTCTTCCGGGTCTATTCGGGCGTTCTGTCTTCCGGTTCCTATGTATTAAACTCGACGAAAGGGAAACGGGAACGGATCGGGCGGCTGTTGCAAATGCACGCCAACCACCGTTCGGAAATCTCGGAAGTATATGCCGGCGATATCGCCGCTGCCGTCGGGTTAAAAGATACGACCACGGGGGATACTTTGTGTGATGAAAAGAATCCGGTCATCCTCGAATCCATGGAATTCCCGGAACCGGTAATCCACGTGGCCATCGAGCCGAAGACGAAGGCGGATCAGGACAAAATGGCGGCGGCCCTGCAAAAGCTGCAAGAAGAGGATCCGACGTTCCGCGCCCACACCGATCCGGAAACGGGCCAAACGATCATCGCGGGTATGGGTGAGCTCCACCTTGACATCATTGTCGACCGGATGCGCCGCGAATTTAAGGTGGAAGCCAACGTCGGTCAGCCGCAGGTGGCTTACCGGGAAACCTTCCGTTCTTCCGCCCAGGTGGAAGGAAAATTCATCCGCCAATCCGGCGGACGCGGCCAATACGGGCATGTCTGGATCGAATTCTCGCCCAATGAAAGGGGCAAAGGATTCGAATTCGAAAATGCCATCGTCGGCGGCGTCGTTCCGAAAGAATATATTCCCGCCGTCCAGGCCGGCCTCGAAGACGCGATGCAAAACGGCGTTCTCGCCGGATATCCGGTTATCGACATTAAGGCGAAACTGTTTGACGGTTCCTACCACGATGTGGACTCCAGTGAAATGGCCTTTAAGATCGCCGCATCCATCGCGTTGAAAAACGCCGCGAAGGTCTGCGATCCGGTATTGCTGGAGCCGATCATGAAGGTGGAGGTCGTCATTCCGGAAGAGTACTTGGGCGATATCATGGGCGACATCACGTCCCGCCGCGGCAAAGTCGAAGGAATGGAAGCCCGCGGTAACGCTCAGGTTGTCCGGGCGATGGTTCCGCTGGCGGAAATGTTCGGCTACGCCACGGCGCTGCGCTCCAATACCCAAGGCCGCGGAACGTTCACGATGGTGTTTGACCACTACGAAGAAGTTCCGAAAAACATCGCCGAGGAAATCATCAAAAAAAATCAGGGTGAATAATTGATTTTGCCTATTCAATAGAGTATAACTACTAGTGTAAGCAATGGAGGCTAAGGAACGGCGGTTTCCTTGGCCGTCCATTTCCAAATATTTCATTTGTTTATTAATATATTTTTAAAAAGGAGGATCATCCTAATGGCAAAAGCGAAATTCGAACGTTCCAAACCCCACGTTAATATTGGGACTATCGGACACGTTGACCATGGCAAAACGACCTTAACGGCTGCGATTACCCACGTTCTCGCAAAACAAGGGAAAGCGGAAGCCCGCAATTACGACCAAATCGACAACGCGCCGGAAGAAAAAGAACGTGGAATCACCATTTCCACCGCCCACGTGGAATATGAAACCGACAAACGTCACTATGCCCACGTGGACTGCCCGGGCCACGCCGACTATGTGAAAAACATGATCACTGGCGCTGCGCAAATGGACGGAGCGATTCTCGTCGTATCCGCCGCTGACGGTCCGATGCCGCAAACCCGTGAACACATTCTTCTCTCCCGTCAAGTGGGCGTTCCCTACATCGTTGTTTTCTTGAACAAATGCGACATGGTGGACGACGAAGAATTGCTTGAACTCGTCGAAATGGAAGTTCGTGACCTGTTGTCCGAATATGAATTCCCGGGTGACGAAATTCCGATCATCAAAGGTTCTGCCTTGAAAGCGTTGGAAGGCGACCCGCAATGGGAAGAAAAAATCGTCGAATTGATGAATGCGGTTGACGAATACATTCCCACTCCGCAACGGGAAATCGACAAACCGTTCATGATGCCCGTTGAAGACGTATTCTCCATCACCGGACGCGGTACCGTTGCCACCGGACGTGTGGAACGCGGCACCTTGAAAGTCGGTGACGAAGTGGAAATCATCGGTTTGACCGACGAACCGAAGAAAACGACCGTAACCGGCGTTGAAATGTTCCGCAAACTGTTGGACGAAGCGCAAGCCGGTGACAACATCGGCGCCCTTCTCCGCGGGATCGGCCGGGACGAAGTGGAACGCGGCCAAGTCTTGGCGAAACCCGGTTCCATTACGCCCCATACGAAATTCAAAGCGGAAGTCTACGTACTGACCAAAGAAGAAGGCGGACGCCATACCCCGTTCTTCTCCAACTATCGTCCCCAATTCTATTTCCGTACGACGGACGTCACCGGCGTGATTACCTTGCCGGAAGGCGTGGAAATGGTCATGCCCGGGGACAATGTGACGATCGAAGTGGAATTGATTTCGCCGATCGCCATTGAAGAAGGGACGAAGTTCTCCATCCGGGAAGGCGGACGCACGGTCGGTGCCGGCGTCGTCTCCTCCATCCTGAAATAAGCATTTCAAACGAACAAAGAGCAGGCAGGGGAACCTGTCTGCTCTTTATTTCATCGCTACATATTCAGAAAAATCGAAAATGTTTTCGCCTCCAATTTTTTCCGTGGGGAACGAAGCCGCCGGGAAAAGGGGCGGAACCGGCTCTTCTCTTCCCTTGGCGAGGTTGAAAAGCGGGGGTGATGCATGTATAATAAAAAAGGCCTTTTCGGAGGCAGGAATACAGAAAGTGGTGTCAAGCGTCAGTGAAAATGTCATACTAACGCGTCAGTGAATATGTCACTGATATATTTACTTTGACCTCAGTTCATTCAAGCCGGTTTCAGTTCCTTTGAATTCGTGGGCCTATATTTGCGCCAAGGATGATCAGGTCCTGGCTTGTACGATTTCTTTTCTGAGCTCTCCTTTTTCTTTTCAGGAGTTTTTGCCGCTTTGTTCCGGGTTGCTTCCATCAAGGGGTAGGGCTTACCTTTGTACCAGACAAACA
>NZ_KB912894.1 GCF_000383875.1 Caldibacillus debilis DSM 16016
AAAACAGCGGGAAGCCCGGAAAATCGTAAAGATGAGCGCAATATTGCATGAGAGAACCCGGCCATCAGTCGGGGTGCGGCACGGATCGATCGCGGTATACACGTGCAATTCAAGTGCCGTAGGAAGATTGCGGAAGGTCATCCATAATGGCCAACATTACTGACACTTCCGGAATCGATTTACAGGAACTGGCAAAAACATTAGTTGTGGTGTACAAAATGAGGGCGCCTGAATTATTGATCTGATAACCATCCCGAGAAAATCTTGACACATACATGAGAAAGCGGTTGTATGCATGTTGAAACCAATCTATGTTATAATAAAATAGTTACAATTTTTTTGCAGTTTGGAACCGGAAATCAGAGGATCGAAGACGCATAAGGAGCTTTTCTATGGATTTTACATGGATTAAAGAGTTTTTCACGATGGAAAACTTGATGGAATTAATCCAAAGTTACAGGTCCTTGGGACCTCTGACGGGCATATTTCTCCCCCTTTTGGAATCCTTTTTCCCCTTTTTGCCCTTGTTTTTGTTTGTCATGGCGAACGCCAACGCCTTCGGACTTTGGTGGGGGTTTCTGTTCTCCTGGATCGGCTCGTCCGCCGGGGCGCTGCTCGTCTTTGCCTTGGTGCGCATCTACGGGCAAAAGAAGCTGCTCCGTTTTTTAAGCACCCACCACCGGGTGCAAAGGCTGATGAACTGGGTGGAGCGTCACGGTTTCGGCCCGCTGTTTCTGCTCCTTTGTTTTCCCTTTACGCCCTCGGCGGTCGTCAACGTGGTGGCCGGCCTTTCCAAGGTCAACGTGTATCAGTTTGCCCTCGCCGTCATTTCGGGGAAAATGGTGATGATCTTTACCATCAGTTTCGTCGGCCACGATATCCCTTCCCTGATCAGGCAGCCCTTGAGGACTTCCATCGTCATCGTCGTCATCGCGGTCCTGTGGTACCTGGGGAAACGGGTGGAAAACTATTTGAACGCCAAAATGGAAAAGGAGCATCGGCCCGTGAAAATCGTCAAGCGGGAAAGGATGAAGTGAAAGTCCGGACTCTTCGGGAGATCCGGGCTTTTTTGTGTGTTCCGTCCGCCGCCCTTAACGCAAATTCCTGGCGATCAAAAAATCGGCGGCAAACAGAAGGACAATGAAAAATAGCACGATTTTATAGGGAAACATGGCCGCCGCCAGCGAACCAAGAGCCGCTCCCGCCATCAATAGAAAGGAATACAAGGACAGGGCCTTGCCCCGCATCGGACCGCTTTTGTTCCCGATGAGATGAATGACCGTCGGGATCAGAAGGGAAATTCCGGAGACAAAAAAGACCGAGACAAGGCCGACGGAAAAGGCCGTTTCTGAAAAAAGGAGCATGACCGCCGCCGACCCGCTGAGGAAGATGCCGGCAAGGAGGGTGCGGGTGGCGGACACCCTACGGATGAAAATGCCGGTAAAAAGGGACAGGAAAGCCCCCGCCAATCCCAGCGCCCTGACTTGGAAAAATTTTTCCGATGAAGCGGGAAGAACGTATCCGAGGGCTTCGTAAAAGGCGACGAAGGAAAACAATAACGTGGAAACGAGGGCGTAGCATTGCGCCAATGTCCTATTCTTTAACAGCAGCGCCATTTCCCGCAAAATCCGGGAAATCCCTTCCTTATTTCCGAAAAATGAAGAGGGTGGCAGAAGGGAGACGCTTAAAAATGCAAGGATGCCGTAGGCGATGCTGAAAAATAGGTAGACGGACGTCCATCCGCCGTAATCCGCCAAAGCGAAACCGGCGATTTGGCCGAGCAGGCCCGCGCAGAGGAACCCCGCGTTGATCAAGGCCAGCCAGAAGGGGCGTTCCCGGTCCCGGAACAATTCGAAGGAATAGCTGAAGGCCGCCGGGGCAAAACTGGCCAGGGTGAATCCCTGCAGCCCGCGAAACAAATATAACTGGGCAGGGTTTTGGGCCAATGAAACGAAGAAGGTGGTGAACGCGGACAAAAACAGCCCGGCAACCATTACCTTTTTTCTTCCCGCCCGGTCCGACAACGGGCCGCAGAGGAGGAGTCCGCAGGCATAAAACAAGGTGAAGGCGGTGCTCCCGTAACCGGCTTCCTTCGCCGGGATTCCCATCGCCTTCCCTATCTCCGGATAAAGGGGGATGAGGGTGTAGATATTGGAAGTGACGAAGATCCCGATGACCACCAAAAGGATGCCGGTCAAAATCCGCCTCTTTTCCATGGGCGATCACCTCTTTTTACACTATGCGAAAAGTAAGCCGTTTGACCGCCGGAAAATTTCGTCAAAACGTTTTGGCGGGGGGAAATTTAAAACGGCGAAAAGGGGCGGGCCCTTCGCGGGACGGCTTTTTTCGAAAAAATGCGGGACCGGAATGGCCGGTCCCTCTCGTCCGCCGGAAAATCCCTTTCGCCGGCGGCAGCCTTTTCCGGGCTTATAGGCGCCGGCAAAACCGTATCCAATTGCACCGGGATGTTGTAGAATGGAAATGAGACGACAAGGGTTAGGCAAGGGAGGAGGAGAAATTGTCCGTCCGATTTGTGCTGGGACGTTCCGGAAGCGGAAAATCCGCCTTCATGATGGATGAAATCATCGGAAAAATGAAGGAGGATCCTTGGGGACGCCCCATTTTTTACATCGTTCCCGACCAAATGTCCTTTTTAACGGAATATGAATTTGCCTCCCGTTCGGAAATCCGGGGGATGGTCCGCACCCAGATTTACAGTTTCACAAGGCTCGCCTGGCGCGTGCTGCAGGAGACCGGCGGGGCGAACCGGATCCACATCCACTCGACGGGGATCGCCATGCTGATCCGGAAGATCATCAACGAAAACAGGGAGAAGCTGAAGATTTTCCGGAAAAACGCGGACAAATTCGGCTTCATCCGGCAGATGGAAAATTTGTTGACCGAATTCAAGCGGTATCTGATCGCACCCGGGGAATTGGCGGACGTGGGGGGAAGCGGGGACCTCGGGCAGAACCTGCTCGATAAGCTCCACGATCTGCACATCATTTACCGGGAATTTACGGAAGTATTGAAAAACAAATATACGGCAGCGGATGATTATTTAACCCTTCTTTCCGAAAACATCAAGGATTCGGAAATTCTGCGGGACAGCGAGGTGTATTTGGACGGTTTTTACCGGTTCACCCCGCAGGAGTATGCGGTGATCGAACAGCTGATGAAACATTGTGCGAGGGTGACGGTCGCCCTCACGCTGGACAGGCCTTGCCGGGACCGGATTCCCGATGAGTTGGATCTGTTCCGGATGACCGGCGAAACCTACGGCACGCTGTACGAAATGGCTGCGGTCAATGGCGTGCCCGTCGAAGACGATCTCGTCTTCGGGGAAACCCTCCGTTTCCGGTCGCCCGGTTTGAAATATTTGGAGGCCCATTTTGAAGAGCTGCCCCCTCCCCCTTTTCCGGAAAAACCGGATTTGGCGATCATGGAAGCCGCCAATATCCGGGCGGAGGTGGAAGGGGTGGCGCGGAAAATCATCGCCCTCGCCAGGGACGGGGGCTACCGGTTTAAGGATATGGCCATCCTTCTGAGGAACTCGCCCGCCTATCTGGAATTGATCGAGACCATTTTTAAAGATTACCGGATCCCTTTCTATATCGATCAGAAAAAAATGATGTTGAATCACCCGCTCATCGAATTCATCCGTTCCGTCCTGGAGATCGTAACCAGGAACTGGACCCATGAGGCGGTGTTTCGGGCGGTCAAGACCGACTTTTTGTTCCCGAAAGGGGCGAACCTCCCCGCGTTGAGGGAACAGATGGACGTGCTGGAAAATTATTGTTTGAGCCACGGCATCCAGGGAAAAAGATGGACGGAAGATACGCCCTTTCGGTACCGGCGGTATCGGGGGATCGATGATTTTTCCGTGCAGACGGATGAAGAGAAGGAATTGGAAAATCGATTGAACGAATGGCGGAACATGATTACCGCTCCGATCATCCGCCTGGAAAAGCGGATGCGAAGGGCTGCGAACGGCAGGGAATTATGCGAGGCGCTCTATCTTTTCCTGGAGGACTTGGACGTTCCGGAAAAGCTGGAGATGCTGCGGAAGGATGCGGAATCGTCCGGGGAGCTTCGCTTAAGCCGGGAACATGAACAGGTTTGGCCCGCCGTCATCGATCTGTTGGACCAATTTGTGGAAGTGTTGGGCGATGAACGGATGTCCCTGGAAGCCTTCGCCGAAACGATCGACAGCGGGCTGGAATCGTTGCGCTTTTCCACCGTCCCGCCGGCGCTGGACCAGGTGATCGTGGCCGACTTGGAACTTTCCCGTCTGGCGGACGTGAAAATCGCCTTTCTCATCGGGTTGAACGACGGGATTTTACCGGCCAAATTTTCCGAGGAAGGAATCCTTTCCGACGACGACCGGGAACAGCTGAGCGCCCGCGGGCTGAAAAACGCCCCGACGGGGAAGGAAAGATTGCTCGACGAGGAATTCATCGCCTACAAGGCCTTTACCACCCCGTCCGAGCGGCTGTACCTTTCTTATCCGATCGCCGACGAGGAAGGGAAGGCCCTGCTTCCTTCCCCCTACATCAAAAGAATGAAGGAAATGTTCCCGAAGGTCCGGGAAATCCCGCTGAAGAGCGAGCCGAACGAATGCCCGGAAGCGGAACAGCCGGATTATATCGTCAACTTCGATATCGCCTTATTTCATTTGACGAACGAGCTGGAACGGTACAAGCGGAGATATCCGGTCGCTCCCCTTTGGTGGGATTGTTACAACCTGATCATGGAAAGCGGGCATAAAGAGGCGGCAAAGGCCGTTCTATCCAGCCTCTTTTATGAAAACAAAGCGAAAAAACTGTCGCCGGATACGGTCAGAGATCTTTACGGGGACAAACTTTACGGCAGCATCACCCGGATGGAGCTGTACAACAGCTGCCCCTACGCCCATTTCCTGACCCACGGTTTGCGGCTGGAAAAAAGGGAGATTTTTAAGCTGGAGCTGCCGGACATCGGCCAGCTGTACCATGCCGCCCTCAAGGAAATCGGAGAAAAGGTCCGGTCCATGGACCGGACGTGGGGCTCCCTTTCCCTGGGCGAACTGGAACAAATCGTCAAGGAGACCGTCCAACGGCTGGCCCCGAAACTGCAGCATGAAATCCTCTTCAGTTCCAACCGCTATCAATATTTGAAAAGGAAGTTTGAAAAAATCTTGCTCCGCTCGGTCAAGGTGTTGCGGGAACACGCCAAGGCCAGCGTCTTTGAACCGATCGGTTTGGAGATCGCCTTCGGGCCGAAGGGGGACCTTCCCCCCGTCCGTTACCGGTTGAAGAACGGCATGAGCCTGGAGCTGGTCGGCCGGATCGACCGGGTGGACAAGGCGGAAACGGACCGGGGCGTATTTTTGCGCATCATCGATTACAAATCGGGCAGCAGGGCCTTGGACCTCGGCGAAGTGTATTACGGGCTGGCCTTGCAGATGCTGACCTATCTGGACGTGCTGCTTTCCTACTCGGAGATGCTGGTCGGAAAACCGGCCAAGCCCGCCGGCGTGTTCTATTTCCGCGTCCACAATCCTTCGGTCCGGAGCGGGAAACCCCTTTCCGACGAAGAGATCGAAAGGGAAATTTTCAAAAAGTATAAGATGGCCGGGCTGGCCTTGTCCGATCCGGAAATTATTAAGGCCATGGATCAGACGCTGACAAGCGGCGAATCGCAAATCATCGCCGCGGGGATCAAACGGGACGGCCGGCTGACGGCCAGATCGAAAACCGCCGATGAAGAGGAATTTTCCGTGATGCGCCAATACGTCCGGCGGGTGTTCCAAAAAACCGGGGAGGCGATCGCCGAAGGCAGCGTCGATATCGCCCCTTATAAAATGAACGGGGAGACCCCCTGCCAATATTGCCCCTTTCACCCGGTTTGCCAATTCGATCAAAGACTGGGCGAGAACCGGTTCCGGGTTTTAACCCCCTTGAAGCAGGACGAGGCGATGGCATTCATGAAAAGGGAGGTGGCGGATCAATGAAGGGTTCCGTGTCATGGACCAAGGATCAGGAGAAGGCGATCCGGGCCAAAGGGCAGGACATCCTGGTGGCGGCCGCGGCCGGCTCGGGGAAGACGGCGGTATTGGTCGAACGGATCATCGAGAAAATCATCGATGAAAAAGACCCGGTCAATGTCGATGAACTGCTGGTCGTCACCTTCACCAACCTTTCCGCCCAGGAAATGAGGCAAAGGATCGGGCAGGCCCTGGAAAAAAAGATCGCCGAAAATCCCGGTTCCAAATTCTTGCGCAGGCAGCTGAGTTTGTTGAACCAGGCGTCCATATCCACGATCCATTCCTTTTGTTTGGAAGTCATAAAAAAATTTTATTATTTGATCGATCTCGATCCGAATTTCCGCATTTTGGACGAAACGGAAGGGCTCCTGTTGCGGGACGAAGCCATGGACGCGGTGTTGGAGGAGGAGTACGGCAAGGAAGGCAATGAAGAATTTTTCCGCGTCGCCGACATGTTCACCGGCGACCGGAGCGACAGCGATCTGGCCGATTTGATCATGAAGCTGTACGATTTTTCCCGCGCGACTCCGAATCCTGACGCATGGCTTGCGAATTTGCCGAAGCTGTACGATGCGGGGGAAAGGGTTGACGACCTTCCCTACATCCATCACCTGATGTTTGAGGCCGAATTGCAGCTGAAGGAAGCGAAAAGGCTGTTTGGCGAATGTCTCGAACTGGCCCGGAAGCCTGGTGGCCCCCGGGTGCAGGAGGAAAATTTCCTGGCCGACCTGCAGTTGGCGGATGCGCTGCTTTCGGCGAAAAACGAATCCTTTTCCGCCCTGTACGAGGCGGTGAACGCCGCCGCGTTTACGAAACTGAAACCTTGCAAGGGGGACGAATACGACCCCGAACTGACGGAACGGGCTAAAAAATTGCGGGAAAAAGGGAAGCAGCTGATCCAAAAACTGAAAAACGAGCTGTTTTCCCGGAAACCGGAAACATTCTTGCGCGACTTGCGGGAAATGAAAAAACCCGTGGAAACCTTGGTTTCCCTCGTCCGAAAATTTGCCGAAAAGTTCGCCGCCTTGAAAAAGGAACGGGCCCTCGCCGACTTTTCCGATTTGGAACATTACTGCATGGCGATCCTGGGAAAATTCGATCCGGAGACGAACCGGCTGGAACCGACGGAAGCGGCTCTCTATTATCAAAAGAAGTTCAAGGAAGTGCTGGTCGACGAATATCAGGATACGAACATGGTTCAGGAATCCATTTTGCAGCTGGTGAAAAGGGGCGGGGAAGCCGACGGGAACCTGTTTATGGTCGGCGATGTGAAGCAGTCGATCTACCGTTTTCGTCTGGCCGAACCGAAGCTGTTTTTGGACAAATACCACCGCTTTCGCCGGAACGGGATGGAAAGCGGCCTGAAGATCGATCTGTCCCAAAATTTCCGTAGCAGAAAAGAGATTTTGGACGGCACGAATTTTATCTTTAAACAGATCATGGACGAATATGTGGGAGAAATTGCCTATGATGAAAGCGCCGAACTGAAGCCCGGGGCCGCCTATCCCCAAGATGGTCCCCATCCCGTGGAGGTCGCCCTTTTGCACACGGACGGCGGGGATGAGGAGCCGGATGCCGGGGGAAACGGGGAAGAGAACGGCAATGAAGAGGACTTGCTGGCGAGGGAGGACTTGGAACAATCCCAGCTGGAGGCGAAGTTTGTCGCCCAGACGATACGGAAACTGATCGATGAAAAACATCCCGTCTACGATCCGAAAAAGGGCGCAAGCCGGCCGGTCCAATACAGGGATATCGTCATCCTGCTCCGTTCCTTTACATGGGCCCCGCAATTTCTGGATGAGTTCAAACAATACGGCATCCCGGCTTATGCCGATTTATCCTCCGGCTATTTTCAGGCGACGGAAGTGGAGACGGTCCTTTCCTTATTGAAAATTATCGACAATCCGTTTCAGGACATTCCCCTCGCTTCCGTGCTCCGTTCGCCGATCGTGGGGCTCAGCGAGGATGACTTGGCGCGCATCCGCATCCGCTCCCCGAAGAAAAGCTTCTACGAAGCGGTGAAAACATTCTCGGAATCCGTCCCGGAGACGGACCGGGAGGAGCGGATCCATCAGACGGTCAAGGAGTTTTTGCGGCAATTATCCGGCTGGCGCAGCTACGCCCGGACCCATTCCCTTTCCGAACTGATCTGGCGCCTTTACCGGGACACGAAATATTTCGATTTCGTCGGCGGGCTTCCCGGCGGGAGGCAGCGGCGGGCGAATTTGCTTGCCCTTTTCCACCGGGCGCGGCAATACGAAGAAACTTCCTTCAGGGGCTTGTTCCGCTTTTTGCGCTTCGTCGAACGGATGACGGAGCGGGGGAATGATTTCGGGGAAGCGAAAGCCCTCGGCGAACAGGAGGATGTCGTCCGGCTGATGACGATCCATTCGAGCAAGGGCCTTGAGTTTCCCGTCGTCTTCGTCGCCGGGTTGGGCCGCTCCTTTAACATGATGGATTTAAGGAAGGATTATCTGCTTGACAAAGATTACGGTTTTGCCGTGAAGTACATGAATCCGGACAAGCAGATCACCTATCCTTCCATCTTCCAATTGGCCGTTCTAAGAAAGAAAAAATTGGAATTTATTGCCGAGGAAATGCGGATCCTTTATGTCGCCATGACGCGGGCGAAAGAGAAACTTTACTTGGTCGGTTCAACGAAGGACCTCCCCGGGCTTTTGGACCAGTGGCGGAAGCATGCCGATGAAACCGGCTGGGTTCTGGACGCCTACGACCGCTTGAACGGCAAAAGCTATTTGCACTTTATCGGCCCGTGCCTCATCCGCCACCGGGACGGGGAACCGTTGCGGGAAGAAGGACAGAAGGCGGGTAATGCGGAAGTTTACCGGCATCCGGCCGTTTTTCAAGTCTCCGTCCTTTCCCGGGAGGCGATCGAAGGCGGAGAAAATCCGCAGGAAAAGGAGCGGCCCCGTTGGCTTTCCGCGGTGAAAAATGGGGAGCCCGTTCCGGAGGAATCTTCCTACAAAAGCCGGATCGAGGCGCTGCTCCGCTGGGAATATCCCCATCGCCCGGCGACGGTTCACAACAGCAAACAATCCGTTTCCGAGCTGAAAAGGCGGAACGAACCGGCGGAAACCGGCGGGCAGGCGGCGTCCGCTTCCCCGTTCAAGCCGCTGATTTTGGAACGGCCGAAATTTTTGAAGGAAAAGAAGCTGTCTCCGGCGGAAAAAGGGACGGCCATGCATTTGGTCATGCAGCACATCGATCTGTCGAAGCCGCCGCTTAAGGAAGAGATGGAAGCACTCCTTTCGGAGATGCAGCGGAAGGAATTGCTGACGGAGGAAGAAAGAAGAAGCGTGGATACGGACGTCATCCTCGGTTTTTTCCAGACGGATCTCGGCCGGCGGCTGATCGGCGCCAAGTGGGTGAAAAGGGAACTTCCGTTCAGCCTCGCCGTCGACCCGCGGGAGATTTACCCGGACTACCCGGCCGGGGAGGACCCGGTTTTCGTTCAGGGGATCATCGATTGCCTGTTTAAGGACGAAAAGGGGCTGGTGCTCCTCGATTACAAGACCGACGCGGTCACGGGCCGTTTCCCCGATTTCCAAGCGGCGAAACCGGTGCTGCTCGCCAGGTACCGGACGCAGATCGCATGGTATAAGCGGGCGATCGAGGAAATCACCCGCGAGAAAATGGACGAATGCTATTTGTTCTTTTTTGACGGCGGCCATCTCGTGAAAGTCGATGTTTAACGGGAGGCGAACGCTTCCCCGCTTTCGGAAGGGGGCGGGCCTTCGGGCCGGTTCGGGCCCGGGGAAACCCTTACCCCCATCGGCCGTCGGCCCGGCGAGGAAAACCGGTGCAGAGCACATGGAAAAGGACCGCCCTTTTCCGGTCTCTCTCTGAAAGAGTTTGTCCGACATTCGGGCTTTACCGTGATGCCGCCGCCTTTTTCCGAATTTTCCGGAGGTGTGGGAAGGTCCGGAAACCTCGTTATCATCCGTTTTTCCGCCTTTTCCGGGATGGGGAAACCCGCAGCCTTCCCTTTTCCGCCTTGTTTTTCCTCAGCCCCGCCTTTTTGCGGATCGGGAAAACGAAAGGGCGGTTGGTCCGTTTTACGGATTGGCACTGTGAAGACCAAGGGTTTGCTAACGTTGAAATAGGCCTGGTTTATCTCCTTTAACAAATTGGATCTGGGCCCGCAAGCCGGACATGGACTTGCGAGCCCTTTTCATTGATTGGCCGTATTGGCCTGGTCCAAGACGTCTTTGTCCAACGTGCCCGTCGAGCTCAAGGCGTTATTGGTGACGATGACGGCTCCGATATTGGCGGAGCCCGATCCGTGATTGGATTTTGTGTTGGTCTTCGGGGAAATATTCAATGTGTCGCCGAAATTCACGATCCCGGAACTCACGTTCATGATTTGAATGGAACCTATGATGGACGGCATGGAAAACTTCCTTTTTCCGATTCCTCGCCGGAATCCCTCCGTTTTTCGATAAATATCCCTGACTTTTCCGACCGTGAAGGTTCAAAGAAGGTCTCCGGCTCTCCCTTTATTTTATGAAAATTTCCCCGTTCCCGTTCTTCTTGTCTTCCGATTCCAGCTGCCGGATATGTTTGATCCGGCTTTCCAAACGGGTTTGCTCGTTGCTTCCGATGTGGAGGATGGACGAAGCCGCCAGGCCGGTCACATGGACCCGGTTGACGTTGATGCTTCCCCTTTCCTGCCGGGTGAGAAGAGGGACGGGTGAGATCTCCGGGAACCGGATCCGATGTCGGAAAACGGGATAGGCGGAAAAATTTCCTTCGCTTCCGAAGAACAGTTCTTTCTCCCGCTGGACGGCGATGGCCCGGGAACAACCGTCAATCACCATCGAGTCGCCGATCTGGAGCAGGGAACTGAAGGAAATCGTTTCCACGAGAACGGAATGGACCCGGGAAACCCGTTTCATCCTTCCCTTCCGCCTTCCAGGGGAAGGGGGAGGAAGGGACCGTTGATGAAGGATTCCTTCGGCGTATCGAAAAAGGATGCCAGTTGGATGCTGGAGGCATCGCCGATCAGGACGAGGGAGGAATTGGTTGCGGCGGTCATTTTGATTTCCCCGACTATCAGTTCGCCGTTGGTGACTGTCAATGAGAACAAGGGCATCCCTCCTTTTTCTGAAATGATGGAACATTTAAGGATTGCGGAAAGCCGACAAAAAGGCGTAGACGCCCCGGTTGATGTCCGCGGCGATCTGCTCCCGTATTTGTTTTTCCAATTCCGCTTCAGGGAGTTCTCCGTGTTTTTGCCGAAAAGATTGCAAATAAGAATCGATTTGTCCCCGCAATTGCCGCCGGATATCCTCACGGATAAATTTTGTCATGGACGGATCGGTTTCCATTTGCAGCTGTTTTGTTGCCTTTTCCACGATGGTCTCCAATTGTTCATCCAGGAAGGCGTTGACGCTTTTCTCGATCCTTTCCGTCATTTCCCGGTCTTCCCTCGTTTTTTCCGGGTCTTTTCCAACGAAGGGGGGAAGGTTTCCGAGGAGGAGCTCATCCGTATTTTGCAGGTCGTTGGGATTCAAACCGATGGTCAGCGTGCCTTCCAGCCGTTCGATTTTTAATTGATCGAAATGGTAGTCGATTTTGTCGATGTGGACGGGCGGCCGGCCGGAAAGATCGGAAAGTTGGGATTTCATCCTCCCGATTTCCTTCTCCAGTTCCTTCATTTTTTGTTCCTGGCTTTTGATGTAGGCATGCAATTGATGGATGTATTGGATGATTTCCCTTGACAAGGATGAACACCGCCTTGTTATGATTATGACAAAACCTTTATCCCGACGGCTGCAGCGGAACGGAAGTCGTTTCGATTTCCTTCGATACATAACCCGGATGCTTCGCCTCGGGAACGGGGGCCGCGAACATGCCCGTGTTGGCCAATCGGGCCGAGGAATGGATAATCCCGCTCGTTCCGATCTGCAAAAGCGAGGAATTGATGATGTTGCCGACGCGCAGCACATTGATATGGATCGACTGATGCACATAGAGGGCCATTTTTTCACCGCCGTTCAAGCATTCAATAAATGGGTTTGGTCTTTAAAATCCCTGTCGAACGTATTCGTCCGGCTCAGATGGTTGTATACGAGAATCCGTTCGCCCGTGTTGAAGGACCCTGCTCCGGAAAAGGTTTTTACATTGGACAGGGGAGAGACCCGATAGACATCGCCGATATGGAAAATACCGCTGGAACCGATGCTGTTCACCTGAACGATGCCGACGATTGCGGGCACATGCTCACATCCTTACGGGTTTTCTTTTTTATTGTATGCCGGTCATCCGGCAATGTGATAGGAAGGGCCGGGAGTTCCTTGGGGCGGCGGGAGGGATGGCCTGCGGGGGGATTTCCAAAGGCCGGAAGCGGCGGAGTTTTTCCCCGGAGGTGTGGGAAGGACGCCCCGCAAAGGAGAGCCATGTCCCTTTTTTTGCGCGACTTTCCGGCAACAAACGGCTTTCCGGCGGAACGAAAGGAAATTTTACCCGGGACGGGAGGAGGATCGGTCTGGAAGATATGGTTTCACATCAAAAGGAAAGGATCTTTTTCATCGATGCGCTGCGGGGGGTGTGCCTGCTCGGGATCTTTGCGGTGAACATGCTGGATTTTCAGATGCCTTATTTGTATATGAATCCCCTTGATGCCGCGGAAACTTTCGCCGACCGGGCGGTTTATATTTTCATTGACGTGTTCGCCCAGTCGAGTTTCTATCCTTTATTCGCCTTTCTTTTCGGCTACGGGATGGTCCTGATCAGCGAAAAGGCGGAGGCAAAGGGGGTGAATTCCCGGCCGGTGCTCACCCGCAGGCTTGCGTTCTTGTTGCTGCTCGGCTTGCTTCACGCCTTTTTCCTTTGGACGGGGGATATTTTGGCCGGCTACGCCCTGTGCGGATTCCTCCTTTTGCCCTTTTTGCGGCGGCCGGGGAAAAAATTGTTAAAAACGGCGGGGATCTTATACCTCGCGCCGAATTTGCTGATCGCCGCGCTGACCCTGTTGTCGGGGCTTGCTGCGAAGGATCTGGCCGAACCGGAAAAGGCGGAGAAGGCCCTGCACATTTACGGGAACGGCTCCTTTTTGGAAATCACCCGCTACCGGGTGTCGGAGTGGGCGGAGATCCATCACCCCTGGAATCTCCTTGTCATGCTGTTCATGATTTTCCCCTTTTTGTTGGCCGGGGCGGGATTTGCCAAAGAAGGACGCCTGGCCGGCGGCCGGCGCCTGTTTTCCTATTACCGGAAGCGGTTTGCTTTTGCCCTTCCGGCGGGGCTTGTCTTGAAGACCCTCCCTTATTGGGCGGGAGAAACCGCGGGCAACGTCTACATCCAGGACGTATTCGGCGGTCCGCTGTTGTCCATGGCCTTCCTGGCGGGCCTCTACTTGGCGGTGAACAGCGGATACGGGAAAAAGGTGTTTGCCGCCTTTTCTTGCGCCGGGAGAATGTCTTTGACCAATTATTTGTTCCAGTCGTTGGTTTGCACGACGATTTTTTACGGGTACGGTTTTTCCCTCTACGGAAAGGTGTCCATCGCCGCCGCCTTTTCCGCGGTCATCGCCCTTTTCGCCGTGCAGGTCTTGATCAGCCGGCTTTGGCTGAGAAGATTTTCCCGCGGACCGTCGGAGTGGCTTTGGCGGAAAGTTTACTGGACACGGGGCTCCCGTACGGCGGGATGAACAGGAAAGAGCGAAGGGGTCCGCAGACGCCGTCCCTTTGTGCGGGGGCTCAAAGGGGCGGGCGCTGCTTCATATTCATGCCTATTTTGGGAAAGGGGATGGAGGAAAATGAAATTTTTAACGGCAACCGCCGCGGGAAAAGGGACGTTTCTCGGCCTGGCGCTTGAAAATGGCCGAGAAATCGTTCCGGTGTCGGATTTGGAACGATTCCTTGATCCGGCGGCGGCATTTCCGAAAACGATGCTCGAATTGATTGAAAAGGAAGATCAATTTTTGCCCAAAATTGCCGAGGCCTGCAGCAGGGCGGAACAGGAAGGGGCTTTAAAAAATTTCGCCGTCAGGACGGACGAAGTCCGGTTTTTGCCGCCCCACGTTCCCCGGAAAAATATTTTTTGCGTCGGGAAAAATTACCGGGAGCACGCCTTGGAAATGGGCGGAGAAGAAAGCGTTCCGGAGGCGCTGATCGTCTTCACCAAGGCCCCGACGGCGCTGATCGGCCACCGGGAAACCGTTCCCGCCCACGGGGATTTGACCGGCTGCCTCGATTACGAAGGGGAGCTGGCCGTCGTCATCGGGAAAAGGGGGCGAAAGATCCGGAAGGAAGCGGCCGCTTCCCATATTTTCGGCTACACGATCGTGAATGATGTTACGGCCCGGGACTTGCAAAAAAAGCACCGGCAGTTTTTCCTCGGGAAAAGTTTGGACGGTTCTTGCCCGATCGGCCCCTGGATCGTCCACCGTTCGGCGGTTGAAGATCCTTCCCGGCTGCGGATCGAAACGAGGGTGAACGGGGAGTTGCGGCAAAAGGCGCGTGCGGGGGAGATGATTTTTTCCATCGATGAGATCATCGCGGAAATATCCAGGGGGATCACTTTGGAGCCCGGAGACATCATCGCGACGGGAACCCCAAGCGGCGTCGGCAGCGGGTTCCGGCCCCCGAAATTCCTGCGCCCGGGTGATTGGATCGAAGTTTCGATCGACGGGATCGGCGTCCTGCAAAACCGGGTGGGGGAATGAAGATCCGCCCGGCGGCATCAGACGGGGTCGGCTGGATGCAAACCGTCGATAAGCGGTCCGCAAACGCCTTTGCCGGACAGCCGGCGGGGACGGCGGGAGGAAGCGGGATCCCGGGGACGGGAGGGAGATTCCCCGGATTTCGGGACCGGCGGACGCGGGCTCCGGATCCGGAGGAAAAAGGCCGTTCCCCGGCGTGAAGCGCAATCAATGGGAAAATTCGGCAGACTATGATATGATGATTTAATAAAAAGCTTGTCTAAGGAGGTATCGTATGCTGATCGCACATGCGTCCAGCTGGGCCGTTGCCCTCGTCCTGTTCGTGACCGCCTGGATTTTATTAAATAAGGGGAAGGCCCGGCCTGCGAAAGCGGTCCAGATGGTCCTCAGGCTGTTTTATCTGCTGACTTTTGCCACCGGGGTGTACATCCTTTTTCGAATCGATCCGACTCCCCTTTATTACGTTAAGGCGGTCGTGGGCATCATCGTCATTTCCTTGATGGAAATGGTTTTAGTGAAAAAGGAAAAAAATCAGCCGGCGGGAACCGTATCCGCCCTGTTTGCCGTTTTTCTGGCGGTTGTTTTGTATCTGGGATACAAACTCCCCCTCTCCATGTAGTTCCGCACCGCGGCATGCCGGAAACAGGGAGGCCGGAATCGGGCCGATCCGCCTCTCCTTGCGGAGCATGCCGGAAGATGAGCAGGCTGCCCTCTCCGAAAGCGGATGTCTTCCTTTTTTCCGGAAGATCTCCGTTTTCCCGACGGACGGCTTTATTGCATTTTCCTTCCCTTTCCCGCCCTTCGTGGACCCCGCTCTTATCGGATCCGCGAAAGACGGCGGGGGAAGGCGGTTGATCCGGCGGATTGTTGGAGCGTTGAAGGAATACTATAAATCGGAATATACGAATCTGAAATACTTAAAATCTGTCAAAGGCAGGACCTTGTCAGAAATTGTCGAATTTATTATTATTAAAATGTGACCCTTATTTTCACGCATAGAGATAAAGAGCGGGTGATAATTTGGCGCAGTCGTACAGTGTCGAGTACAGAGACAAGGAACAGTTGCAAAATTTTTTGGCGGAAAAAAGGATCCTTAACAATGACCGGCTCTTCTTGCAAGTTTTTTTCGGATCCCGGGACGCGGAAAAAATAAAAGAATTCCAGGGGGTAATGAGGGAATTATTGCCGGATTGCCATTTGATCGGCTGCACGGCCGAATACGGGATCATTCAGGGGAAGATCGAAAAATGTCCGGTTTTTATCAGTTTCACCCAATTTATACATACGAAGATTGAAACCTGTCTGCTCGAGCCAGGCATGGAACCCTTTGGCCGACCTTCGGAAGACTTAAAGGGTTTGATCGTTCTCGCCGCGGGATCGGGAAGCCGGAAAGAGAACATCGGACAATTGCGAAAGATTGTGGAAAACCGGGAGATCAAGCTGGCCGGCGGGATTGCCGGAGGAGAAGAGGGCGCCCTTGTCTTCACGAAGGACCGGATTTCCGAAAATGGGATGGCCATCGCGGGATTTTTTAATCCGGAATTCAGAATCCGCTGCTACGACAATATTTCCTGGAAAGAAATCGGACCGATCTTTGCCGTCACGGAAGCGGAAGGGAACCGGGTCCTTTCCATCAACGGGATAAAGCCTGCCCAATATTTTGAAAAATATTTCAGTACATATTTTACAGAAAATTTGCTTGAAGCCGGCCCGGAATTTCCTTTTCTGTCCCTTAAGAGCGGGGGACGGGAGTACCGCTACTTGGTCCGGCTTCACGATGACGGAACGGCCACTTTTAATGATGCCGTATCGAAAAACGACAAGTTTACCATTGTTTATCCCGATATCGCCAAGCTGGTCGAGCAGGGAAGAGAAATGACGGGGGAGATGGCCGATTTTGCCCCGGAAGGGCTGTTCGTTTATTGCTGTAAGCGCCGTTATCATTTTTTGAAACGGTTTACTTCCGAAGAGGTGGACAATTTCCAATGGCTCGCCCCGGCCAACGGTTTTCTTTCCCGCGGGGAATTGACCGACGAATATTTGCGAAAGGGAAAGATCGGAAGCTTTACCTGCGTTGCCTTCGGCTTTTCCGAAGGGGAGAGGAAGCCGCCGGAAAAAAGGCCGCCGATCCGCTACTCGATTTCGTCGGGGATGCAATCCCGGATCATTTTGACCAAGCTGATGGAGGAATCGAAAAAGGATCTGCTGAAGCTCCATCACGAACTCGACTACTCGCACCAATACTTCAAATCCCTTTTCGACAACAATTCCGATATCGTTTTCGCCACCGACCCAAAAGGCAATATCGTGCGGTTTAACCGGGCGTTCAAAGAGGCCTTCGGCGATGAGCAGTTCATCGGAAAACCGGCCGTTTTATTTGTCCAGCCCAAGGACGTGGGTATGGTGAAACGGGCTTTTGTCCGGACGATGAAAGGAAAGGAGCAGACGTACCAGCTCGAACTGCCTGTAAAATCGGGGGAAATCCAGCTGTTCCAAATCCTCAATATCCCGATCATCGTAAACGGGGAGACGGCCGGCATCTTCGTTTTCGCCCGGAACATTACCGAGAACAAGAAGTATGAGGAAAAGATATTGCAGCTGGCTTATTACGACCGGAGCACCGGCCTGCCGAACCGGGAAAAAATAACCGAAATGGTGAAGGAAGCCGTCGAGAAAAGGGAAAGGTTTGCCGTCATGTTTATCGACGTGGACCGTTTCAAGATTATCAACGACAGTTTCGGCCATGATATCGGCGATCAGGTGCTCGTCGAACTTGCCCGGCGGCTGAATTCCATTTTGCCGGAAAACGGCATCCTTGCCCGCTTTGGCGGCGACAAGTTTACCATTCTCCTGAAGAATGAGACGGAAACGAAAAACATCATCAGGCTGGCCGGCGCCATCAAAAAAATTACCGATCGCCCGATCGTTTTTGATTCCCATGAGATCTATTTGTCCATCAGCATGGGGGTCAGCTTTTACCCTCACGACGCGAAGGATCACCAGCTTCTGTTGAAATATGCCGACATCGCCATGAATCGGGCCAAAAGGATGGACGGCACAAAGCTGATGTTTTTTTCCAATGAGATGAATGACCAGATTCAAAAGCGCTTCGAGCTGGAAAGCTATTTGCGGCGGGCCATCGAAAAAAATGAGCTGTTTTTGTGCTACCAGCCCTTTATCGACCTGCAAACGAACCGGATCATCGGCTGTGAGGCGCTGATTCGCTGGAACCACCCGGTGATCGGCACGATTCCCCCGATGGAGTTTATTCCGATCGCGGAGGAAACGGGGATCATCCACGAAATCGGCAGATGGGTGTTGAATGAGGCCTGCCGGGCGGCCAAAACCTGGATGGATCAGGGATTCGGGGAGCTGATCATGGCCGTCAACGTTTCCGCCCAGCAGATCCAGCATCCCCACTTCCTGGATTATGTAAATGAGGCCCTCCGCCGGTCGGGCCTGGATCCGAAATACCTGCATTTGGAAATCACGGAAAGCGTCATGCTCTTCAATCTGGAGCACACGAAAAAGGTCTTCAATTCCCTGCAGGATCTCGGCGTGAAAATGTCGATCGACGACTTTGGCACCGGGTATTCTTCCTTAAGCTATTTAAGAAATCTGCCGATCAATTTGTTGAAAATCGACCGCTCCTTCATCAACAATCTGCATTGCGACCGGTTTGACCGGACCTTGGTTCAGGCGATCATCACGATCGGCACGGGATTGTCCATGAAGATCGTCGCGGAAGGGGTCGAAACCCTGGAACAGATCAAGGTTTTAAAAGATTTGCGGTGCCACTACGCCCAGGGGTACTACATTGAAAAACCGCTGACCGAAGACAAGCTCCTTGAACGGTTAAAAAAGGAAAGGCGATGAGATCTTCCATATCGAAGGAAAAGCCAAACCCCGGAGGTCTGGCTTTTCCTTTTTTTCTGGTTCCAAAATCGAAGACGCCTTTATTTTTTTTGGAAGAGGAAAAATTTGAATCCGAATGGGCCGATATCGGCCGGAAATTGTGATTCTTCGATCTTTTCCTTCTTATTTTCCCAAAGATCAGTATATTCTCTTTCCACTTGATCGAAGGGAATGTCTAACAATAGGCGGACCGGTTTTTCAGAGCGGTTCATTGCGGCAACCAGCAATTCCCTCTCGTTTTCTTTATGGAAAATCACTTGCTCTGTGTCTTCTTTCAGTTCCGGAAAGGAAATTGCCCCGTCGTTGGCCATAATCGGATGGGTTTTCCGCAGTTGAATCAATTTTTTTACGGTCCGGTATAGATCCAAGTTTTGTTTTCTCGGGTCCCATTCCATGCATTTCCGGCAACCGGGGTCGTTTTCTCCCGTCAGACCGATTTCATCGCCGTAATAAATACAAGGAGAACCCGGAAAACTGAGAAGAAAGGCGAAAAGCAGCTTAACCTTTCCCTGATGGAAACCGGCGATGTTTTGAATTCTTGCGGTGTCATGGCTGCCCAATAAATTAAAAGCGAAATGATTAATATATTCAGGATAGGAAAAAAGGACCTGTTGGATCATTTCCGAAAATGTCTTTCCATCGATTTTTTCTTCGGCAAAAAATTGCAACGCTCCTTTGGAAAAAGGATAGTTCATGACGGCGTCAAACTGATCGCCTCCGAGCCATGGCATGGCATCATGCCAAATTTCTCCTAAAATATATACATCCTTTTTGACCCTGCGTACGGCCTTTCGAAATTCCCGCCAAAATTGATGGCTGACCTCATTTGCCACATCCAGCCGCCATCCGTCAATATCAAATTCTTTCACCCAATATTGGCCTACTTCCAGCAAATACTTCCTTACTTCTTTATTTTCCGTATTCAACTTAGGCATGAAGGGTGTAAAGGCGAAAGTATCATAATTGGGATGAGGTTCCGTTTGAACCGGAAATTCGCGGATGAAAAACCAGTCTTTGTATTTGGAACGTTCACCGTTTTTTAACACGTCCTGGAAAGGAGGGAAGTAGAAGCCGCAGTGGTTAAACACGGCGTCCAACATGATACGGATTCCTCTCCGATGGCATTCGTCGACCAATCGTTTAAAGGTTTTCTTGTCGCCAAATTGGGGATCAATTTCAAAATAATCAATCGTGTCGTATTTATGATTGGAAGCGGCTTTGAATATCGGAGTAAGATAGATGCCGTTTATGCCAAGGTCCGATAAGTAGTCCAGTTTTCCAATGATTCCTTCTAAGTCTCCGCCGAAAAAATTGTCGCTCGCCGGTTCCGCGCTTGCCCAAGGCAAAGTGCCAGGCGGATCGTTTTCTTTGTTTCCGTTGGCAAACCGTTCAGGAAAAATTTGATACCAAACCGTATTTTTCACCCATTCCGGGGCTTGAAACAAATCTTCACCGTTAATGAAGGGAAAACAAAAGAAATTCGCAATATCTTCATCGGGAACGCGATCAAAAAAACCCTTTTCCCCATAAAAAATCTTCTGTTTTGTCGAGTGAATTTCAAATCCGTATCGGAGACGGCGGTATGGAGGCGTAACCGCAAGAAACCAATAGTCAAAAAGGGCATCATTGCCAATTTTCTTCATCTTTTCCCTTTTCGTCATCCATTTTCCCTGTTCCCATCCGTAAGGGTCTCCATAAATCAGGAATACCGTTTCCGCATCCCCCTTTTTTGTCCGTAAACGGATGTGAACGGTTTTTTCATCGAATGCGTAGGCGAATTCATTTTTCGGGCGGTGGTAGATAGCTTCTTTCAGCATCATCTTTCTCCTTTCATGACAAACGTTTGCACACATCATATAAATCCATTATAAATGGAAACGTTATCATTATCAATTTTTTTGTAATATTTTTAGTTTGATTAATAGATTTAGTAACAAATTTTTAAAAGAAAACGGTTGCATAAACAACATCCCCCCGTTATAATGAAAAATGGATGTGCAAACGATTTCATAAAAATAAGGGGTGAAAAAATGAAAAAATCGGTATCTTTGTTGATTATGGCCGTATTGTTGGTGGGATTATTGGCTGGCTGCGGACCAAAACGGGAAAGCGAGAGGAGCTCAGGCGGGGAAACGGAAACAGGAGAAGCGTCCAAACCCGATAAGCTTGTCGTATGGGTCAACAATGAAGAGCAGCAGAAAAAGGCGTTTAAGGAAATTTTTGATGCATATACGGAGAAAACCGGCATTACCGTGGAAATGGTCGCCGTAAACATGCTGGATCAGGTGAAGAATTTGGCGTTGGACGGCCCTGCCGGCAAGGGTCCGGACATCTTTTTCCAACCGCACGACCGGATTGGTGATATTGTCATGCAGGGTCTTGCCGAACCGGTCAATATTGACGACGTAAAAAGCAGTTATTCGGAAACGGCCATTTCGGCGGTGACCTACGATGGGAAGATTTACGGCGTACCCCAAGTCATTGAAACTTACGGTCTTTACTACAATAAGGACAGGGTGAAAGAACCTCCGAAGACTTTGGAGGAGCTGCAAAAGATCGCCGCTGAACAAACGAATCCAAGCAAAAAAGAATACGGATTTTTGATGGAAGGGGCAAACCTTTATTTCGTATGGCCGCTGTTTGCCAACAACGGTTCTTACGTGTTCAAGCGTTCCGATGACGGCAGCTACGACGCCGAAGATATCGGACTGGCCAATGAAGGGGCAAAAAAGGCGGGACAAATCATTCAATCCTGGTTTAAGCAAAAACAAATCCCCGTCGGCATCAATCCGGATGTCATGAACGGATTGTTCCAGGATAAAAAGGTAAGCGTTGTCATCAACGGGCCGTGGATTCTTCCCGATTATAAACAGGCGTTGGGAGACAAACTGGGCGTTGCCATCCTCCCGGAAATCAATGGGGAAAAGGCCAAATCCTTTGTCGGCGTGAAATCCTGGATGCTGTCTTCTTTCTCCGAAAACAAAGAATGGGCCGTTGATTTGATGAAATTCATTACGAATAAGGAAAACTCGCTGAAATACTTCCAAACTGCCGGAGAAATGCCGGCCAACCAGGAAGCGTTGAATGATCCGACAGTAAAAGATGATCCATATATCGGTCCATTTGCCGAACAAACCCAATATGGCGAACCGATGCCCAGCATTCCGGAAATGCAACAGGTTTGGGAGCCGTACAATAAAGCGCTCGAATTGCTGTCCAAAGGTGAAGATTTGGGCGTTCTGGACGAAGCGGTAAAGCAAATTAAGGACAATATCAAGGCAAGCGGAGGGAAATAAACGTATATGGGTGGCAGGGGTTTTCCTGTCCACCTGTTCTGTAAGAGGAGGCAAGCGGTATGAACGGGGAAATGGAATTAAAAAAAGGGGAATTGCCGAAACCCGGGAGGGCGGCTAAACATCGTCCAAGATTAGCGATGATTTTATCCATTCTTTACGCCGGATTGGGTCAGATCTACAACAAGAGATACGGAAAGGGGATCCTGCTCGTCATTATTGAAACCGCCTTCCTTGTCACCTTCTGGGATTATTTAAACATCGGTTTTTGGGGGCTTGTAACCCTTGGAGAAATTCCTATGGTGGATCATTCCATTTTTTTGCTGATCCAGGGATTAATATCGCTCCTTTTGGTCGGCTTTGCCTTGACGATCTATGTCATTAATATCCGGGACGCTTACAAGGAAGCACAGGAAATCGTTGAAGGAAAAAGGCGGCCGACATGGAAGGAGGCGATCAAGCATTCCTGGGATGTGGGCTTTCCCTATATTTTTCTTACGCCGGGCCTCATCATGCTCTTGTTTATTGTCGTGCTGCCAATCATGTTTATGGTTGCCCTGGCCTTTACAAACTACAACCTTTATCACTCGCCGCCAAGAAAATTGTTGGATTGGGTCGGCTTTGAAAACTTTCTTAACCTCGTGAAGGTGCCGATATGGCAGGACACCTTTTTCAGTGTTTTGTCGTGGACGATCGTTTGGACGTTGGTCGCCACCACTTTGCAAATTGCGTTGGGGCTGTTTTTGGCGGTCCTGGTCAATGACCCCCGCATCAAGTTTAAAAAATTGATCCGAACGATATTAATTCTGCCATGGGCGGTTCCATCCTTCGTTACGATTTTGATCTTTGCGGCGATGTTTAACGACGAATTCGGGGCCATTAACCGGGATGTTCTTGGTCCGTTGGGTTTGTCGTTTCCTTGGATGAACGATCCTTTCTATACGAAACTGGCCCTGATATTCATTCAAACATGGCTCGGCTTTCCTTTTGTATTTGCGCTTTTTACAGGGGTTTTGCAAAGTATTTCGAAAGATTGGTATGAAGCCGCCGAAATGGACGGTGGCACCCGCTGGCAAAAATTCCGCTACATTACATTGCCCCACGTTCTATACGCCACGGCCCCTTTATTAATCATGCAATATACGGGGAACTTTAATAACTTTAACATCATTTATTTGTTCAATGAAGGAGGACCGGCCGTCAGGGGGCAAACAGCGGGGGGAACGGACATCCTGATTTCTTGGGTATACAAACTGACGTTCCAGACGAACAATTACAACATGGCAGCCGCCATCTCCCTAATCATTGGATTAATCGTTTGCGGTTTTGCCTTTTTCCAATTCCGGCGGACCCGTTCGTTTAAAGAGGAGGGGAATATTTGATGAAATTGAAAATGGGAATGAAAACCAGATCAAGAATCGAAGTTTCCCTCATTTACTTGGTCATTGCCATAATGACCGTCGTCATCATCTATCCGCTCTTGTGGACCGTCGGGCTTTCGTTAAATCCGGGAACTAGCTTGTATTCGGCCACGCTGATTCCTGAAAACTGGTCGTTTGTTCATTATAAATGGCTGTTTACAAGTCCCGACAGCGATTATTTGCTCTGGTATAGGAACAGCTTAATTGTAGCATTCGTCAATTCCGTTTGTTCCGTATTTTTAACTTCGTTAATTGCTTTCGCTTTTTCCCGGTATCAATTCATCGGGAGAAAATATGGGCTGTATTCCTTTTTGCTGTTGCAGATGTTTCCTTCCTTGATGTCCATGGTCGCCATATATATATTGTTAAATACCTTGGGCTTGCTGGATACCCTTGCGGGGCTGATGCTTGTGTACATCGGCGGGCAAATTCCATTTAACGCTTGGCTAGTTAAAGGTTATTTCGACACGATTCCAAGGGAACTGGACGAAGCGGCAAGGATTGACGGCGCCGGTCATTTCGGGGTGTTTTTCAGGATCATATTGCCTTTAGCCAAACCGATTTTGGCGGTGGTCGCCCTGTTTAATTTCATGGCGCCTTTTACAGATTTTTTGTTGCCCAATATCGTCATCAGAAGTCCTGAAAAATACACCCTGGCCCTCGGTCTGTTTAATTTCATTAACAACCAGTTTGCCAATAATTTCACCCGTTTTGCCGCAGGATCCATCCTTATCGCCGTTCCGATTGCATTGGTGTTTCTCTTTTTACAACGGTATTTAATCTCCGGATTAACCACCGGGGGAACGAAAGGATAATTGGCAGAAAGGGATTCTGAGTGGTTCTTTACCCGTTTTCCAGCTTTGATTTCTTAAAGAACATCCGTTGGAGCAGATGGTTCAATACAAACAGAAAATGCCCGAGTGGCATTCAAACAGAAAGAATCGCCGATTGGAGATTATCGTTACAGCAACAATCGGACAGAAAAACGACCGGTAAAAATCTCCGTAAAGCAGGCCGGATCAGTTTATTTGCAGCAAGCTCGATCCGAAGATGGACGCGGTGAACAATCACGAAAAGTCCGCGGTGAAACAAACGCGGAATTCACAAAAATTGCAGGGGAAAACGGGAAATGGGAAGGGTTGCCTTCAAACAGGACCTAGAAGGTGCTGCAAGCCTTGCGGGATGCTGGATTTTTCCGATTTGAACGATATCACCCGGACGATTTTCCCTGTTTTCTCATTTTTCTTTTCATTTTCATCTTGTAGTCGGGCAAGTGCCTGATAAAAAATAGTAGAGAGAAGGTTAAAGTTCAATAACTGGGAGGAATCGACATGCTGAACGACACCAGTTTCGCCATCCATCCGGGAAAGGAAATACGGGGATCGGAAAGGGACATGTATGATGCGGGGAAAATCCTGTCTTTTGCCCATGATGGAAACCGTTTTCTTGCCCGGTGCGAAAACGGCGAATTCGCCGTCACCTTTTATGCCGATGAGATTGTCCGCCTGCAAATGAACCCGTTCGGGGAAACGGAAAAGAAACACAGCCAGGCGGTCGTTTTGGAGCCGGAAGGATTGCCGTTTTCCGTGACGGAAACGGGGCAAACGGTCGCATTGTCTTCCGGGAAGATCCGGGTGGAAATCGGCAAAGATCCGCTGCGGGTAAACATTTATGACGGGGAAAACCGTCCGCTGTTTACCGAAGGGAAAAAGGGAATGGGCTTTAAAGCGGGCGGGGAAGTGGTCATGTTTAAAGAAATGGGGAAAGACGAATTTTTTTACGGCTTCGGCGAAAAGACCGGATATTTAAACAAGCGCGGCGAAATATTGACGATGTGGAACAGCGACGTGTACGCACCGCATAATCCGGAAACCGATCCCCTGTATCAATCCATTCCCTTCTTCATCGCCTTCGACCGGGGATTCGCCCGCGGGCTGTTTTTCGACAATCCGGGAAAGACGGTGTTTGACCTGCAGTCGGATCCCGACCATTTGTCCATTACGGCCGAATCCGGGTCCATCGACTACTACGTCTTCGCGGGTCCCACGATGAAAGACGTCCTTGCGCAATATACGGCGCTGACCGGGAGAATGCCCCTTCCTCCGAAATGGGCGATCGGTTATCATCAGTCCAGATACAGCTATGAATCGGAGGAAGAGGTCAGGCGGCTGGTGGAAATCTTTAAAGAGAAGGGCATTCCTTTGGATGTCGTCCATTTGGATATCCATTACATGAGAGGCTTTCGGGTCTTTACCTTCGACCGTAGCCGTTTCCCGGATCCGAAAAAATTGGTGGCGGATTTGAAAAAGGAAGGGGTCCACGTTGTCCCGATCGTCGATCCCGGCGTCAAAGAAGATCCGGAATACCCCGTATTCCAGGAAGGCATCCGGAAGGATCTCTTCTGCAAATATTTGGACGGGACGATCTTTTACGGGGATGTATGGCCGGGAAACAGCGCTTTCCCGGATTTCACCGACGAACGGGTCCGCAAGTGGTGGGGCGAAAAGCATCAGTTCTACATTGACCTCGGCATCGAAGGCATTTGGAACGACATGAACGAGCCCGCCGTCTTCAACGAGACGAAGACGATGGACGTCAAAGTGATGCACGCAAACGACGGCGATCCGAAAACCCACCGGGAGCTCCACAATATGTACGGCTTTTTCATGGGAAAGGCCACTTACGAAGGATTGAAAGAACGGTTAAAGGGAAAAAGGCCCTTTCTGCTGACCCGGTCGGGTTATGCGGGGATCCAACGGTATTCGGCCGTATGGACGGGGGATAACCGCAGCTTCTGGGAGCACTTGCAAATGTCCTTGCCGATGGTGATGAATCTCGGGTTGTCCGGAATCACTTTCGCGGGGGCGGATGTGGGCGGTTTCGCCCATCATGCCAACGGGGAGCTGCTTGCCCGCTGGACGCAGGCGGGAAGTTTCATGCCCTTTTTCCGCAACCATAGCGCTTTGGGCACCCTGCGCCAGGAACCTTGGGCCTTCGGCGAAAAATATGAAAAAATCATTAAGAAATATATTGAATTGCGCTATCGATGGCTGCCCCAATGGTATACCTTATTCGAAGAAGCCCACCGGAAGGGAACGCCGGTGATGAGGCCCCTCGTGATGGAATATCCGGACGATGAAAACACCTATTCCTTGTTTGACCAGTTTATGGTCGGGGACAATGTGATCGTCGCCCCCATCATGCAGCCGGCGCAAACGGTCCGCTCCGTTTATTTGCCGGAGGGGAACTGGATCCATTATTTCACCGGAGAAACCTTTGAAGGCGGAAAATACCATCTGGTGGAAGCGCCCCTTGAACAAATGCCGATCTTTGTGAAACAAGGAACGATGATCGCCCACGGAGAAGTGAAGCGGAATACGAAGGAAAAGGACGAATCCTTGACCCTTCACTATTATTACGGTCCCGATACCCGCTACGAATTCGCCCTCTATGATGACGACGGCGAAAGTTTCGCTTATCAAGACGGGGAGTATTTCCGCAAGTCGATCCGGATTTCCGCCGATCCGGAGGCCGTATATCTGGAAGTGAAGGAAGAAGGGAATTACCGCCCGGATTGGAAAGAGCTGAAACTGGCCGTTCATAACGGCAAAGAAGGACTGAAGATTTACCTGAACGGAAAGGCGCTTCAACAAAATTCCGACGGCACTTACCGCCTTTATTAAACTTTTCCTTAAAACTGGAAGGGAAAAAGGTGCCGGCACCTTTTCCCTTCCCGTAAAATCAGGTTGTCCCTATTCATGCGGCATAGGAGGATAAGAGGATGGCAGTAACCATCAAAGATGTGGCAAAAGCGGCCAATGTGGCTCCTTCAACCGTTTCAAGGGTAATCGCCGACAGCCCCCGGATCAGCGAAGAAACGAAGAGGAAAGTCCGAAAAGTCATGGAAGAATTGGGCTATCATCCCAACATGATCGCCCGCAGTCTGGCCAATCAATCCTCGAAGGCGATCGGCATCATTTTTCCAAATTCTGGTAATACCGCCTTTCAAAATCCTTTCTTCTCGGAAGTGCTGCGGGGAATCAGCGAAGGGGTTTCCGAAAAACATTATATTTTGCAATTTACAACGGGAAGAACGGAAGAGGAGATATTGCAGGACGTTAAAAAAATGGTGTTTGGCCGGCTGGTCGACGGGATGATTCTCCTCTATTCGAAATTGGGAGATTCGGTGATGAAGTTTTTAAAGGAGCAAAACTTTCCCTTTGTTCTGGTCGGGAAGCCGTTCGAGGACTCGGAAGTCATCACCCATGTGGACAACGACAACATTTCCGCGGCAAAGGAAGGCACGGAATATTTGATCCGTCTCGGTCACCGGAAGATCGGGTTCATCGGGGGAGACATCGGTTTCATGGTGACAAGAAACCGGCTGGAAGGATATCGAAGGGCATTGGCTGAGGCGGGAATTCCCGTGAATGAAAAATATTTGATCCATGAAGAGTTTTTGCTGGAAGGCGGTAAAGAAGCGGTGAAGGAATTGATGCTTTTGGACGATCCTCCGACCGCCCTGCTGGTGATTGATGATATCATGGCCCTCGGCGTATTAAAAACATTAAGTGAATTGGGGAAAAAGGTCCCCGAGGATATTTCCGTCGTCAGTTTCAATAACGTCCTCTTCGCCGAACTGGCCCAGCCTCCGTTGACTTCCGTCGATATCAACATTTTCACCTTGGGAATCGAAGCGGTCAAGCATCTGATCCAAAAAATCGAAAACCCGAAGGAACCGGTCAAGCGGATCATCATTCCCCACCGCCTGATCGTCAGAAAATCCTGTCAGGCCGTCGTCCGTTAATCGTTTGCCTTGCGGGCGGGGGAAGAATCGTCAGGAATAAATGGCGATGCGCCTTTCGCCAAACAAGTCGAATCAAAAAACCCCCCGGGTCGCAAAACCGCAGGGGAAAAAATTGCTCGGCGGGATTATGCCCATTTCCTTTTTTGTGCCTGAAGACGGTTCCGGCCCCCGGTTTGCCGGCCTTTCCGATTACCGGGCCGCCTTCCTTCAGCCCCGGTTATTCGCCGCCGAGGGAAGCCTTGCGCACGTTCCGCAGTTTTTTGGCTTCCGCTTCCGCATAGGAGGCGCTGCCGTGCAGCTGCTTCTTTTTGGCATGCTTCGCGGTTCCGGCCGCCCGGATCCCTTTGTAGATTTGCCCCATTTTCATCCCCCTTTTGGCGTCGAACGGAAGAAGTTCCGTTCCATCATAGTTTGGCCGTTTCCGAGGGGATTATCCCGACGGACCGTTTCCTTTTATGCGGCCGTTTCCCATCAAAAGAAAAATTTTTCCAAAAATCGGGCGACCCCGTCCCTTTCATTGTCAGCCGTGACCTCGTAGGCGACTTCCTTCACCTCGTCGATCCCGTTTTCCATGGCGATGCCGTATTTGGCATACGTCAGCATTTCGATGTCGTTGTCGCCGTCGCCGAAGGCGATGATCCGCTCTCGCGGGATCCGGTAATAGTCGGCCACCTTTTGCACGCCGATCGCCTTATTGATGCCGTGTTTGACGATTTCAACCACGTGCCAGGGGGCCCCCCAGTTGCGGTGGTCGACCAATTCCGCGTGGACTTCGGACAATATGGCCCGGATCTTTTTGACGCTCTCTTCATCCCCTTGAACGAGCAGGCTGGTCGGGTCGTTTTTCAAAAACCGCCGCAGATCCCCCGTCGTGATCTTCGGATTGCCGAGTTTCAATACATCCAGCAATTTTTCGTTATGGTAATGGATATAGACCTCATCGATGACTTCCGCCACCATATTTTCCACCGAATGCCGGGAGCAGATCTCGACAATTTCCTTTACGACGGATAAGGCTATCGGTTCGTGGAAGTTCTCCCAATCGGGATTTTGCGGGTGATGGACAAACGCGCCATTGAAGTTCACGATCGGGGAATCCAAGCCGAGTTCCCGGTAATACATGGCGCTGGAACGGTAAGGCCTGCCGGTGGAGATCATGACGATGTGGCCGTCCTTCCGCACCTGATCCAGCACCTTTTTCGTTTTTTCCGATATCGTTTTGTCTTCTTTAAGCAAAGTGCCGTCCAGATCCAATGCGATTAGAAATTTGTCTTTCATACGGTTCCCTTTCTTGGCAAAGCTTTTTATTATTGGTATGACGTTTCATATCGTGCTAAACTATAAAAGATAATTCCATTTTATTTCGAAAATGGAAATTTTACAACAAAAATCTCCGGTCGGTGTTGTTCGTCTGTGATATTGTCATATTGTAACGCTTCAGTGAAAATGTCAGTATGAGACAGGAGCGAATTCCATTGAGCAAAAAAGAATTGAAGCGTTACAAAGTGATTAGTCAATGGATCGAAGGGTATATCACGGGAAAACAAGCTGCCGAATTGTTATCGCTAAGTCTTCGTCAGGTTTATCGCCTCAAAAAACGAGTCCTTGAGGAGGATGAAAACGGAGTCATTCACAAAAACCGGGGGCGAAAACCTGCACATGCCTTATCCGAAGACATCCGGCAAAAAAT
>NZ_KB912895.1 GCF_000383875.1 Caldibacillus debilis DSM 16016
AGCCGTTTCTCATATTCGGTGTTCCAGCCTGTTCGATTTCGAGGAAATTTTTCATTTCTTCCCGCATAATCAGCTCTAATTTTTCTTTCACAAATTGACGAATAACACTTTCCAGTTGATTTGCCCAGTCGACATTCGGTATACTTCTTTTAGACATAGGTAGGGTACTCCTTTCTCTGGAATGTGTTATGGCTAAATCAGAGAATACCCTACCTTTTTTCTTTTGGTCTAGCAAAATGCTTTACACAAACTTTTATACATCATCGAGGATTTCGATCCGAATTTATTAATTGAAAAGAATCTGGACACCATCAAAGAACAAATAAGTGATTTTCATGATAACACAGCGATGATTGAAAAATATCAAAAAAATAAAGATGTTGAGCTGCTCAATGAAATTGTGAAAAACAACCTTGGACTAATCAAAAAATTTGCAGAACAATTAACGAAAATAGCCCCCCATAAATTAGACGAAGACGATTTGATTGCTGCTGGAGCAATCGGATTGTTGAAGGCGATAGAAAGATACGACCCGAAGAGAGGAAACCAGTTCTCCACCTATGCAACTTGGTGGATCAAACAAGCCATTCGAAGGGAAATTATCGAAAATGGTTTTACTATCAATGTTCCTGTACATATTTTTGAGAAACTTTTCAAGATAAAAAGATGTGAAAGGGAGTCATTGTTACGGTTTAATCGCATAGATGTGCAATGGGTGATCGAACATGCTGAAATAAGCGAACACACATACAAAGAATTGCAAAAAATTGACTATTGCTTTTTGCATTTGGCTACTTTGGATAGTCCCGTTTCTGAGGATGATGACAATTCATTTTTACTGGATTTTATTAATTCAGAATCTTCCACCATCACCCAAATCAGTGAATTGTTACAGGATCCTGAAGTGTTTGTGGAAAAAAAACACACCAAAATAGTTTTAGAATCTTATCTTGATACTCTAAAAGAAAGGGAAAGGGAAGTTTTGAAATATCGATTTGGCTGGGACGATGGGAAGGAAAGGACTTTGGAAGAAATTGGGCAAATATTTCATGTGACTCGAGAAAGAATCAGGCAAATCGAGGCAAAAGCGTTGAACAGGCTAAGGAGAATTGTGACTTCGGAACTGACTGATGGGTAAATACCACATGTTTCATCCTTGAATAGCCCCAAATGGTTACAAATAGGATTAAAGAGAAATTAATCCTTATCACTATGACTAGTCTGTACGGGATCTTAAAGGTCTTTATCAAACCATACCGGGAAACGGTGAAAAAAGTCTACATATTCCGATATGGAACACTTACAAGCAATATTTTGTTGTTCGACACCTAATCTTTCAACACAAGTTTTTAACATTAGGTTCTTTTCTGCTCTATTTCGTATATGCTTGGATTGTGAGGGTAGATGGTAGAAGGGATAAATCTTCAGGTGGTTTTTCGGTCGACCCAATTCTCTCTATTTATCTGAAAAACTCATTCTACTTTCAAACATTTCTTTGATTATAAAAAAATTTCCTCTCACTATCACGAACAATAGCTCCTCTTATAGACACGCTATATTAAATGTGGGGATTTTCGATTATTGGGATTTTTATTACTAGTGCCGAATTTAAACCTCCCGTCCCATACCAGGACCAAATTTTATTATCTTTGCATGATATCAAAACGATGATCTTCACCAGGAAAATTTGGCGAAACAAATCAGGGATAAACACCTGTTGATCAGGGGTGTGGCCGGAAGCGGAAAGATCTTGATTTTGGCATGCCGAGCAAAACTTTTATCAAAAGCCCACCCGGAGTGGAAAATCCTTGTACTTTGTTGCAATATCTCCCTTACAAACGGTATCCACCAGATGATCAATCAAAAATTAAGTGAGCCAGAGGAACTGTGGGATTTTGATTTTACTACGGATGAAAGGGTCAATCCCATTACTAACCATAACATTATTGTCCGAAATTTCCACATTTGGTTGAAAACGATTTAAACATCCATGAACAGCAAATCCGACCATTATTGAAAAACTGGAGAAACATGAGGCCATCCTGCCAAGGTATAATACAGTGCTGATCGATGAGGGTCAGGACTTTGAATCGGAATGGCTGAAACTAGTAAGTTTGTTGTTAAATCCGGGCAACCAATCCCTTCTGCTTGTGGAAGACCGGGCACAAACATTTTATAAAAGGAAACGGACGTACCTGCAGGATATCGGTTTGGATTTTCGGGGACGATCAAAAATATTAACGATCAATTACAGGAATACCACGCAAATTATAAAATTTTCCTTGGATTTTTATCAAACCAAATCCATGTTGCGAAACAAAGTCTTTCACTGGGAAATGGAAGGGTAATCATTGCCCCGCAAAGCACGAAGCGGAAAGGTCCGGAGCCGGAGATCATCAGGCGGAAAGTTTTGCTAAGGAAATGGATATTATGGCCAACAAAATCCTTCAGCTGTATCAGGAAAGAAAAGTTCCATTCAGTGAAATATTGATCCTTTATAGGGTGAAACGCACCCACCAGTTGGGTGTTATTGATACGTTCAAATTTACATTAGACAGGTACCATCTGACCTATGTCTGGATTTCAGAAAACGACGAGACAAAACGGACGTTCAAAAGGGAAGAAAACCTGATTAAAATCAGCACCATCGACAGCAGAAAAGGGCTGGATTTCCAAGCCGTTTTTATCGTCAACGTCGATTCAATGCGTGATCGATGCATCCGCAATTTTTGCGGTCGTTACGTTTTTATCGTCAACGTCGATTCAGTGCCCTTTTCCCTGAAAGAAGATAAAGAGAGGGAAGTCTCCCTCTTATACATCGCCATGACAAGGGCCAAGGAGCATCTATTCTTGTCATATTCGGGGATATCGGAATTTACACAGTATTTTGATGAAATTCGGAAAGAAAGGGAAGATGGAAAAAATCAATGTAAGTACGACAAACAATCTCTCTTTTTTTAACTACATTAATTACTATGGAAAAGAAGGGTTCAACATGAATCGATATCCTTTAATAAAATCTTTTATCTATGAATTTTTGAAAAATGCCAAATCCATTCAAACCATAAAGAAACAAAAAACCAATAAAATTGTTGAAATTTCAGATAATGGAATTTTGGTAGAAACGGAAAGTTCGCGAAAGAAATATGAAAATCGAGAGGCTTCAACACCATACCAGTTGGTAAAACATGAAGAGATAGATTCTGCTTTTGAGAAAATAATAGCAGCAAAAAGAATCTCGGCAAATGATTTAAAGGAGTTCGGATATCGGTCGTCATTTTTAATCGCTCTCTTTCGTCAAATGCCCTTTGTCGATGTTTTGGAAACCGAACAAGAACTGGTTATTAAACAGTTTACAACTTTAGATCTCCCGAGTCAGCTGAATACATCTTTGCAAATCATTGTTGATCAAATTGTGGAAAAGGAAAAAATCCTTCAATCTCCATTTTTTCAGATGGTCTATGAAATGCTGAAAGTGATGAAAAACTATGATATGAAGAAAAAAAGGGAGACACTTTTGGAAGTCATGGATTTGACCGTAACTAGTTCAACATCAGGAACGCCGATTACTGAATCGGTGGCAAATCGAAAATTAAGTGATACCCTTTCTTGGCTAAAACATTTTGGTTTCATTGATAATGAGCTGAATGTTGTTGAAACAAGATATCCTCGCTTTTGGTGGGTCAATCAAGGAAAAAGTTACAAAGAAGAAATGGAAGGGGGCTTTCTTTGGGCACCAAAAACCGATAAACGAGGGATTCCCCGTTCCCATCATACGGATTTATTAAAGGCAAGAAAAGGCGACATCGTATTTGCCTATTCGAGAGGTTCCATTCATCATATCTGTGTAGTAACAGAGGAAGCGCGTTCTATGCAAAAGCCGAGGGCTTTGTCGAATCATGATTGGGATAATGAAGGGATATTATTGAAAGTACAATACTATTCTCTTGAAAAACCAATCGAGAAAACAGAAATACCTTTAGAGTGGCGACACGAGGAGAAAGGTCCCTTTGATAAAGATGGAGATGTAAAAATGGGATACTTTTTTCCCGTTGAAAAAGCATTTGTCGATAATCTTTTCCACAAATTTTCCGATCGGTTACCAGAGGAAATAAAAAAGGCAATTCTTCGCAATAAAATGGAAGAGGATAAAATGCCTATTATTCGGGATGCTAGTGAATGCGTAAATCATATTATCCACTACTTACGCAGCAAAGGCTTTTATTACAAAGACGAAGATGTAAAGAATTTTTATTTATCCTTAAAAACCAAACCGTTTGTCGTTCTTTCCGGTATATCGGGGACCGGGAAAACGAAAATGGTTCGGCTTTTTGCTGAAAGTCTGGGGGCAACGACTGAGAATCATCAATTTCAACTTATTCCTGTACGCCCCGACTGGAGTGACGGATCTGATTTGATCGGCTACGTGGACATAAAAGGAGAGTTTATCAAAGGGCCATTAACCGAAATTTTAATGGAAGCCAATAAACCGGAAAACCGAAATAAACCCTATTTTGTCCTGCTTGACGAAATGAACCTCGCCCGGGTAGAACATTATTTCAGCGATTTGTTGAGCATTATGGAGACGAGGAAAAAGAAGAACGGGGAAATCGTCTCCGATCCGATCATCGATCGTCCGGAAACCGGCCGGCTGATTTTGTCGGATAATGTGTATATCATCGGCACCGTCAACATGGATGAAACCACCCATCCCTTCAGCAAAAAAGTGCTGGATCGCGCGAATACGATCGAATATAACGAGGTTCGCCTCGATTATTTTGATTTCTTGCAGGATACGGCGGAGGTCCGGCCAATAGAAATCAGTAATGATTGGTTGCGTGGCCGGTTTTTGACCTTGAAGGATGCCTATTCTGGTCACGAGGAATTGATCCACGAAGTCACCGAATGGCTAGTGGAGATCAACCGGATACTCGAGGAAATTCAAGCGCAAATTGCTTACCGGGTGCGGGACGAGATTTGTTTTTACATGATCTATAACGAGGAGTCTCAATTGTTGGAAAAACAAGTGGCCTTTGATTACCAAATCATGCAAAAAATCTTGCCAAGGATTGCCGGAAGCGACCAAGCCACCATCGAGGCTTTGAAAAAGCTCTTTGTTTTTTGCACGAATCATGAATGGAACGAAGACAATAAGCTGCAAGGGATAATTGAAGAGGCGCGGTTCCCGAAATCGGCGAAAAAGATTGATCGGATGATACGCAAAAACTATTCGGAAGGCTTTACCTCCTTTTGGCTGTAGAAAAATTGGTATCAGGGGTATGGAACATGGTATCGGGTGCGGATCAAAAGGTTTTGCTAAGCATCGAAACGGAAGATGTTTCCCTGTTTTTAAAGGGTATACCATACGATCTCCGGTATTACTCCTTCAAACAATATCAGAATCACCTTAAATTTGAACAAGAATGGATGAAGCTCGATATCGACGGGATTGGCATTCAAACTTGTATGGTGTTCGATGCATCCACAAACGAATTGCGGCCCTATGATCAAGGGCCTTTTCCGCCAATTTTTTTCGAAAACGGGGTATACCAGCTGGTGGTCATTCCGAAAGCGGATGAGCTCCTCGATTTTTACCATGAACATCCAGGACTTCGGAATGCCGTATCTGCCGTTGGGGAGAAGAATCATTTCCTTTTGATGGGTCAGTTGGATTTCAAAAATGAAGTAGGCTTTACCACGTTTTCGATCCGGAAAAACGGAGAAGAGATATTGAGCGTCACGTTGGAAATTTTTCCCTCAAAGTTGAACTATAAAAAGGACTATGTCCAACTACTCCGGGAAGTTAGCGATGAAGTTTATAATTTGGCCTTCCATTTTATCAAAAAGACTTATCTGACCGGAAACTTCGAATCAACGAATAAACCTTCCGCGACGGAATTTTATCGGCTCCTGGAGCACTTCTTTTCCGAATTTCTCCATGCCATCCAACTGATTGAACGGCAGCCCCATCTTCAACTGAAAAAAGAATATGAATGGGTTCCGGCCCATCGGATCCGGAAATCGGATTCGCGGACAAGGAAATTTATTGCCGGCCGTCCTCACTTGTTTACCGAGGTGGAAAAGGGGATTTCCATCAACGGAAAGTCTTTTTTGCCAACCAAAGGGTGGAACGTGAAAAAAACGATTACCCACGATAATTGGGAAAATCGGTTTGTTAAGAATATGATGTGGCGCCTTGTCCAGAAGCTGGATGATTTAAAACGTCGTCTGGAGGGCAAAAATAGCCGATACGAACTGGAACCCGATCCTGAGACGATTCAAAAGATTGATGAAGGAAAAAAGCTTCTGAACGACCGATTGCAGAATTCCTTTTGGAAGCAAATCGGGAAATTGGATCGGTCCGTGATAAATCAAGTGGTGCAAATGAAGGCCGGTTATCGGGATGCTTTTAAAATCTATTTAATCCTGATGAAGGGCATCATCCTTCAAGGGAATCTATTGCGCATGTCCTTGAAGGATGTAGCATTGTTATACGAGTATTGGACCTATTTGAAAATGGGACAAATTTTACGGACGCATTTCATCATAGAAAAACAGGATGTGGTTACCTACAAATATGGCTCCCTCTTTGTTAAATTGGAAGAAGGAGCATCCGCCGAGCAGGTGTTCCGCCATCCGCAAACAAATGAAAAAATTATTTTATCCTACCAGAAAAACATCCATTCATTACCAACTGTTAGCCAAAAGCCGGATATTTTTTTGCAAATTGAAAAAATGGGTGTTGACTACACATATAACTATGTCTTTGATGCCAAGTACCGGATTGATTTCGGTTTGGATGGCAATAATCCTGTAGGACCTGGCCCGATGGAAGACGATATCAACACAATGCACCGGTACCGGGATGCCCTCGTCGTCAAATCCGGTGGGCCTTACGAGAGGCATGCCTTTGGGGCATATGTGTTGTTCCCGTGGTTCGATGAGGAAAATTATGAAAATCATCCCTTTTATAAAAGTATCGATGAAGTCAACATCGGTGGCTTTCCCTTTCTGCCAAATGCGACGAAGCTGGTGGAACGATTTGTGGAACGTCTCGTCAACAGCAACCCCGAGGAATTGCAGGAAGAAGGGATCTTGCCTCGTGGTTCCATCGACTATTGGGAATCCGGGCTGGAGGAAAAGGTATTGGTGGTGTCGATCAACAAACGGGAGCCCTATTTGGCAGCCAAACAGAAGAAGCAGGTAACCATTCATGCAGGAACTTTGAGAAAGGGATGGGAGAGAGCCAAATATGTTTCGCTTTACGTGACCCAACCTGTTTCGAAAGAGCTGTCCGTTGAAAATGGCATTCGTTTTTATGGCGAAATCGATCGGATCGACCTCCAAGGCGATCAAGGTCAAATGTTCGTACATTTTCATGTGAAAGCCTGGCAAACATTGCCCCATATCATCCGACCGGTGGGCTATGGGATTCAAAATCATTTGCTGACATCCATCAATCTATTGAGACAGGCGGAGGAATTGCCGGAATTGTTTATGAAATCCGGCGAAGAAATGAAATTGTGGCGGATGCTGCGCCGTTTGACCACGAAAGTGCGGACGACACTGGATACGACCATTCTTGATCGGGCGAAAAAAATCTTGGCTTACCAAATCGGTTTTTACTCCGTTGACCTAGATACGGAAAAGGGAGAAATCCACGTCAGCTACTTTGGTGAACGGCAGCAAACGATTCCCCTTTCCATGCTTGAAAAGGATCCCAATCGTGTGTTTAAGATTTTGAGGGATATTCTATTCAAAGATTAGAAAAAATCGATGGCCATGTGGAGTAAGGGTCTAGACTCCAATCCAGCATTGACAAGGGACCATATCTTTTAAGTAGCAAAGCCTCCCGGCTCGCATCACCCCTGCGTCCGGGAGGCTTTCCGCATTTTCGCGACGAGGTCCGTGTCGGGGGTGACGCGGACGGTTTTCTGGTGATCGTAAATGACAAAGCCGGGTTTTGCCCCGGTGGGTTTGCGCACATATTTAACCTTCGTGTAATCCACGTCCACGTTCCCCGAATTCCTCGCCTTGCTGTAATAGGCGGCCAGATGGGCGGCTTCCAGCAGGGTCTCTTCCGACGGCTCGCTGCTCCGGATGACCACGTGGCTGCCGGGGACGTTTTTCGCGTGCAGCCAAACCTCCTCTTTCCGCGCCAGCCGCATCGTCAAGTATTCATTTTGCTTATTGTTTTTGCCCACCAAAATGGGCGTCCCGTCCGACGCCAGGAATTGCTCCGGGGCGGGGGCGGCCTTTTTCCCCGGCTTTTCCTTCCTGCCCGCCTTTTCTTTCAAATATCCCTGTTCCGCCAGCTCTTCTTTGATCTCGTCCAAATCTTTCGCCGAAGCCATCCGGATCTGCTCATGCAAAAGGGACAAATATTCCAGTTCCTTTTCCGTTTGTTCCAGCTGCGTCTTCACGGCCTCCCGGGCGTTTTTCGCCTTCTGGTATTTCCGGAAATACGCCTGGGCGTTTTCCGAGGGGCTTTTGTCCGCATCGAGGGGAATGGTCAGCGGTTCTCCGGTATAGTAATTGGTGACGGTGATTTCTTTCATCCCTTTTTCCGCCAGATGGAGATTGGCCGTCAACAACTCTCCGTACAATTGGTATTCGCCGCTTTTTTCCGATTCCTGCCATTCCCTTTGCAATTTTTCCCGTTTTCTTTCGTTCTTTTCGATTTCCTTTTTGATGAATCGCTCCAGGTCCCCGGCGATTTGTTTTACCCGGTCCCTTTCCGCCTTTTCAAAATAATAGCGGTCGAGCAATTCGCTTAAAGTCTTGAAGTACACCCTTTCCCCGCCCACATGTTCCAGGGGGAACAAATAGAAGAATTCCTTGTCTTCCCTTTTCATCAAAGCCGGCCGGATGTCGCCCCTTCTGATTTTGTCGGTTAAGGACAGGAAAGCTTTGGGCACGGTTTCCCGGTTGGGAAGCCCCGCCAAATGCACCACTTCCTTTGCGAAAAGGGGGGAGATGCCGAGAAAACGGGAGACGAGCTGGGCGTCGATCTTTCCGGCGTTGAAATCGATTTGGCTGATGATATCCGATTCGCTGCAGGTCAGCGGGTCGGTTTTGTCTTGTTCCGGTGGAAACCGGTAGCTTTGCCCGGGCAGGACGGCCCGGTAACGGTTTACCGCGTGGGAGACATGTTTGATGCTGTCGATGATCGTCCCGGATTCGCCGTCGGTCAAAACGATGTTGCTGTGCTTTCCCATCAGTTCGATGATCAACTGTTTCCGCGTCGGATCCCCGATCTCGTTTCTCCCCTTGATATGGATCAGGACCACCCGGTCCAGCCCGCGCTGCTCGATTTTTTCAATGACCGCGCCTTCCAGATGCTTGCGCAGGACCATGCAAAACATCGGCGGTTCCTTCGGATGGACGTATTCTTCCTCCGTCAGCTGGATTCTCGCGTAAACCGGATGGGCGGAAATGAGAAGTTTTGCATTTTTTCCCTTGGAACGGACGATAAGGAGAACTTCGTTTTTGGAAGGCTGATAGATTTTCCCGATCCGCCCGCCGGCAAGGGCTTCCGCCAATTCCTTTGTCATCATTCGCGTAAACAGACCGTCAAAGGACATGATCGCTTCCCTCTCCATGCGAAGACATTGATAAAAATAAGTATAGCATTTTTCCGGACAAGACTGAATATGCTTTCCATAGACAAGGTGTCCAAAGGGGGATGTTAAACGGGAAATGAAATTCCATCAAATGCACATCAGCGATGTGGAAAAGGCTTTGCAAACGGATATGAACCGCGGGCTGTCCGACATGGATGCGGAAAAAAGGAAAAAACGGTACGGGGAAAACGTGCTGGAGGAGGGGGAAAAACCGTCCCGCCTCCGCATTTTTTTCAGCCAATTCAAGGATTTTATGGTTATCGTCCTTCTCATCGCGACGGTCATCTCGGGACTTTTGGGCGAATATATGGATGCGCTGACGATCATCATCATCGTGATCACCAACGGGATCCTGGGCTATATTCAGGAATACCGGGCGGAGAAGTCGCTGGACGCCCTGAAGGAATTGTCCGCCCCCCAGGCGAATGTCTTCCGCGGGGGAAAAAAGCTGAAAATCCCGACCAAAGAAATCGTCCCGGGGGATGTGCTGCTCTTTTCCAGCGGCGACCGGATCGGGGCGGATGTGCGCATCGTCGAGGCGAACGGCCTGGAAATCGACGAATCCCCGCTGACCGGGGAATCGGTGCCGGTAGAAAAGGGGACGGAGCCGGTCTTCGGGGAAAATCTCGGGATCGGGGATATGGCCAATCTGGCCTTTATGGGGACGATGGTCACCCGCGGGAGCGGCAAGGGGATCGTCATCGGCACGGGGATGAATACGGCCATGGGAAAAATCGCCGATATGCTGCAAAGTGCGAAGGAATCCATGACCCCTTTGCAGAGAAGGCTCGAGGAGTTGGGCAAGATTTTGCTTGCCCTCTGCCTTGTCCTGACCGTCCTCGTCGTCGTGATCGGCGTCCTGCAGGGCCATGATGTGTATACGATGTTTTTGGCGGGGGTTTCCCTCGCGGTGGCGGCGATTCCGGAAGGGCTGCCCGCGATCGTTACCATCGCCCTCTCCCTCGGCGTCCAACGGATGGTGAGGAAAAATTCGATCGTAAGGAAACTGCCGGCGGTGGAAACCCTCGGCAGCGTTTCCGTCATTTGTTCGGACAAAACCGGCACGATGACGGCAAACAAGATGACCGTCACCCGCATCTTCGCCGGGGGGAAGGTTTGGGCGGTCACCGGCCACGGCTATGAACCGAAGGGGGATTTTTTTTACAGGGACCGGAAAATCAGCCCGAAAAATGATCCCGCTTTGGAAAAGCTTTTATTGTTTTCCGCCCTCGGCAATCCGACGCGGATCGTCCAAGGCAAAGACGGCTACCGATTGGAAGGGGATCCGACGGAGGGGGCGATGCTCGTCGCCGCCCTGAAGGCGGGTTTTCACCCGGAGCGGCTTGCCGGGCGGTACAAAATCATCGGGGAATTTCCCTTCGATTCCGCCCGGAAGCGGTCGAGCGCCGCCGTCGAAACCGGAGGGGGGAAAGTCTTTGCCGTAGTCAAGGGCGCCCCGGAAATCTTGCTGCAATTGTCTGAGCGGATCCTTTGGGACGGCAGGGAGGTGCCGTTGAACGGGGAATACCGGAGGGCGGTCAACGCCGTATTGGAGGAGATGGGAACCTCCGCCCTCAGGGCGATCGCCGTCGCCTATAAGCCGCTGTCCAAGAGGGGCGGGCTGTCCGGAGACGAGGTGGAAAGGGATTTGATTTTCGCCGGCGTGATGGGGATGATGGATCCGCCCCGGAAGGAAGTCCGGCAGGCGGTAAAGGAATGCAAAGAAGCGGGGATCAAAACGGTCATGATCACCGGCGACCATGCGACCACCGCCCGTTCCGTCGCCCGGGAGCTGGGGATCCTGTCGAAAACGGGGAAGATCATCGAAGGGACGGAACTGGAAAAAATGGACGGGGAGGAACTGAAAGAGGCGGCCAAAGAGGCGGATGTCTTCGCCAGGGTGTCTCCCGAGCACAAGCTGAAGATCGTCCGGGCCCTCCAAAAAAGCGGGGCGATCGTGGCGATGACCGGCGACGGGGTGAACGATGCGCCCGCCATCAAACAGGCGGATATCGGGATCGCCATGGGCCGTTCGGGAACCGACGTGGCGAAGGAAGCCTCCTCCCTGATTCTCATCGATGACAATTTTGCGACGATCAAAGCCGCCATTGAAGAAGGAAGGACCATTTATGAAAATATCCGCAAATTCATCCGCTATTTGCTGGCCTCCAACGTGGGCGAAATATTGGTCATGCTGTTTGCGATGATCCTGGGCCTTCCCCTGCCCTTGGTCCCGATCCAGATCCTGTGGGTCAATCTCGTCACCGACGGGCTGCCGGCCATGGCCCTGGGGGTCGACGGGGCGGAAGAGGACGTCATGAAACGGAAGCCGAGGCATCCGAAAGAGGGGATCTTCGCCCGGGGGCTGGGATGGAAAATCATATCGAGGGGATTTTTGATCGGAGGCGCCACCTTGCTCTCCTTCCTTTTCATGTACAGCCGGCATCCGGATCAGCTGGCCTACGCCCAGACCGTCGCCTTCGCCACCTTGATCCTCGCCCAGCTGATCCATGTGTACGATTGCCGCAGCGAAAGATCCATCTTCGCCAGAAACCCCTTCGAAAATCATTTTTTGAATGGGGCGGTCCTTTCCTCCTTCCTGTTGATGCTTCTGGTCATCTACTACCCGCCTTTGCAGCCGGTGTTCCGGACGGAGGCGATTCTATTGCGGGATTGGCTGTTCATCGCCGCCATGGCCGCGCTCCCGACCTTTTTGCTCACGGGCACATTTTATTTAAGAAATCAAAAGCGGTATGATATAATGAAAGAAGGTAATTAGGAGACTTTCTTAATTACCTTCTTTTTATTCCTTTTGATCAGGTGATCCTATGGTTGTGAGCATGACCGGCTACGGCCGCAGCAAGACGGAAAATCCGTCCTACACCATCGAGGCGGAGATCCGTTCGGTGAACCACCGCTTTTTGGATCTGCATATCCGTTCGACGGAGCCGATGATGCATCTGGAGGAAAAGATCAAAAAGTCGATCCAGAAGTTCCTGAAGCGGGGCCGGCTGGACGTCCATCTCAATATCCAACGCCGCCTCCAGTCGGCAAAACAATTAAATGTTGACTGGACCTTGATTGAAGATTATTATCGATTTATCCTGGAATTAAAAAAGAAATATGCGCTAGCGGATGACATCCGGCTCGAACATTTTTTGACCCGGAGCGAATTTTTCCAGTTCACCGACCTGCGTGAAGAGGACGGGGAATTCGAAGCCCTCCTCATGCGGACGGTGGAAGACGCTGCGAAAAACGTATTGGCCATGCGGAAAAGGGAAGGGGAGCTGCTCCAAAGGGAGCTCCTCCATTATCTTTCCTTATTGAAAAAGGAATGGGAGGAATTACAAGCCCTTTCCCCGCAGCCCGTTGAAAGGTACCGGGAACAGCTGTACAAAAAGATCAACCTCCTGACCAACGGAAACATGGACGAAAACAGGCTGCTTACGGAAGTGGCCCTGTTTGCCGACCGCATCGATTTTTCCGAGGAGCTGGACCGGCTAAAGAGCCATTTTGCCCAGTTCGAAGCCGTTTTGGCGGAAGAGGAGCCGGTCGGGCGAAAAATCGACTTCCTCCTTCAGGAGATGAACCGGGAAGTGAACACGATCGGATCGAAGGGCAATGACGCCGGTGTCAGCAAAAAGGTCGTGGAGATGAAAAGCCTGCTTGAAAAAATGAGGGAACAGGCGCAAAATATCGAATGAACCGCGGGCGCCGGGAATTTTCCGTTCCGGGCGAACGCCCAGCGGACGGCCCGGCGCTGTCCATCCGGATGAAACAAGGGATTTCCATCCATCGATATAAAAAATTTGCAAATGGAAGGTGCGACTGCTTGGAAAAGGAAAAAGGACTTTTGATCGTTTTATCCGGACCTTCAGGAGTCGGCAAGGGAACGGTCCGAAAGGAAATTTTCTCCAACCCGGAAAGGAACCTCGTCTATTCCATCTCCGCCACTTCGAGGCCGAAACGGCCCGGAGAAGTCGACGGCGTCGATTATTTTTTCAAAACCCGCGAACAGTTTGAGGAGATGATCGAGCGGGGCGAGCTGCTCGAATATACGGAATATGTGGGCAATTATTACGGAACCCCGCTGGAGTACGTGAAAAAGACGCTGGAGGAAGGGAAGGATGTTTTCCTGGAGATTGAAGTGGAAGGGGCGAAACAAGTCCGGGAGAAGTTTCCGGACGGCATTTTCATCTTCCTCATCCCCCCGAGTTTAAAGGAATTGGAAAAGCGTATCAAAAACCGGGGGACGGAATCCGATGAAACGATCAAGAACCGCATGGAAGTGGCCAAGGAAGAGCTGAAAATGATGGGCTTATACGACTATGTCGTCGAAAATGACGAAGTAAAAGAAGCCTGCCGGAAGATCAAGGCGATCATCGAGGCGGAACATTGCAGAAGGTTCCGCATCCAAAACAAACTGGAAAAATTATTGGGGGGTTGTTGACGCATGCTTTATCCTTCCATTGATGACCTGCTGCAAAAGGTCGATTCCAAATATCTGCTTGTCACCATCGCCGCCAAGCGGGCAAGGGAAATACAGGATACGAAGGAATATTATCTCGACCGTTATGTCTCCGAAAAAAATGTCGGAAAGGCGCTGGAGGAAATCAATGCGGGGATGTTGACGGTCGAAAAGCCGCAAATCAAAGACAGCCTGAAATAACCGGAGGAAAGAAACGGGGTGACCGAAATCGCCCCGTTTTTTATTGATGCGATCACCGACGGATAAAAATGGAGAATGAATATGCCCGGTGCAACCGTGTTTATCGGTGCGATCAACCACGGATAAAATCAAACAATGAATATGCCGGCTGCACCCGCGTTATTTGAAGCGATCATCGGCGGAATCAACTGAAACAGATATGCCCGCTGCCCCATGTTTATTCATGGGATCATCGGCCGACACGAAAAAATGTTTTGGCCGCAATCGCGTTTATCGACGCGATCGTCGGCCGATAAAATCGAAAATGAATATTTCCGCCTCAATCGCGTTTTTTGATGCAATCATCGGTCGATTCCTTCATAATAAGGGTAGGCCAAACGGTTTAAACCACAATCGAAACCATATCTAAACCAAAATGGAGGATTCCGATGGAAGGCAAGAAAATCTTGTTATGCGTGACCGGAGGCATCGCCGCTTACAAGTCGGTCGCCCTGGCCAGCCGGTTGACCCAGGGCGGTTTTTCGGTAAAAGTGGTCATGACGGAAAGCGCGACGAAATTTGTCACGCCCCTAACCTTTCAAGCCATTTCCAGGAACGAAGTATATGTGGACGTCTTTGAAGAAAAAAATCCGGAAAAAATCGCTCACATCGATCTGGCCGAGTGGCCCGATTTGATCCTCATCGCCCCGGCGACGGCCAATATCATCGGCAAACTGGCCGCCGGCGTGGCCGACTGCATGGTGACCGCTACGCTTTTGGCGACGACCCGGCCGGTATGGATCGCCCCGGCGATGAACGTCCATATGTACATGCACCCGATCGTGCAGCGGAATATCGAAACCCTTAAATCCATCGGCTGCCGTTTCATCGAACCGGGAGAAGGTTATTTGGCCTGCGGTTATGTCGGAAAAGGGCGGATGGCGGAACCGGAAGCGATCGCGGAACAGGTCTCTGAATTTTTTGCCCATGACGGGAACCGGTTTTTGGAAGGGAAGACGGTTTTGGTCACCGCCGGCCCGACCCGGGAAAGGATCGACCCCGTCCGTTACCTGTCCAATGATTCCTCCGGGAAGATGGGCTATGCCTTGGCGGAAGCGGCCGAACGGCTCGGCGCCCGCGTCATTCTCGTCTCCGGCCCCGTCCGATTGCAGAAACCCTTTGGCGTGGAGGTCGAAGAAGTGGAGAGCGCGGAGGAAATGTATCGGGCCGTCCTCCGGCATTTTCCCCGGGCGGACATCGTCATCAAGGCGGCGGCCGTCGCCGATTACCGCCCGAAACGCACGGAACCGGAAAAGATCAAAAAGAACGGCGGCGGCATGACGATCGAGCTGGAACCGACCGTCGATATCCTGAAGGAACTGGGGAAAAGGAAAGAGGGGCAATTTCTCGTCGGTTTTGCGGCGGAAACGGAAAATATCGAAGAATACGCCCTCAAGAAATTGAAGGAAAAAAATGCGGACATGATCATCGCCAACAATGTCAAAGAGGAAGGGGCGGGCTTCGGCACGGACACCAACATCGTCACCGTCTTTACTTCGGCCGGGGAGAAAAAGGCCTATCCGATCATGGCGAAGCAAAGGCTGGCCTATGAAATCTTCAAAGAAATCGACCGGAACATGAGGGCGAGTCGGAAATGACCGTCGCCAGTGTGGTCGTTGACGTGAAAAATCTGTCCGTCGATCACCCCTTCGATTACCTGGTCCCCCCCGAATGGGAGGGGCTCATCGAGCCGGGGATGCGGGTCATCGTCCCCTTCGGTTCCCGGAAGGTGCAAGGGTTCGTCGTCAGCCTGAAGGAGAAAGCCGAACGGGAACAATTGAAGGCCATCATCGAACCGATGGACGAACAGCCGGTGCTGACGGAAGAGCTCCTCGAGCTGGGAGAGTGGCTTTCGGAAAACACCCTGTGCCTGAAAATCGCCGCCTTCCAGGCGATGCTTCCCGCCGCGCTGAAGGTGAATTACGAGAAATATCTCGTCCCCGCCGGGGGCAATCCGGGAGAGGATCCGGGATATTTCCGGGAGCTTTTTCAAAACCGGGATAAAATCGGCTGGGACGAAGCCCTCCGCCTTGTCGAGAAAGGAGCCCTTTACCGGGGCATCCGCGAGGGGCTGCTCCGGGTGGAATACCGGATCAAAAGCAAAGGGACGGTCAGAAAGGAAACCTATTATGTTCCGGCCGTCCCGAAGGAAAGCTTTTCGGAAAAGCGGGCGAGCCTGCCGAAAACCGCGAGGAAACAGCTGGAGATCGCCGATTTCTATCTTGAACATTTCCACGCCCACTCCGCGGCGGAATTGCGGGAACGGTTCCCGCAGTTTTCTGGGCCGGTCAACGCCTTGATCCGGAAAGGGATGCTGAAAAAGGAGGAACGGGAACAATACCGGGATCCTTATGAGCATCAGGCGGTCGAGCCGAGCCGCCCCCATCCCCTGACCCCGGAGCAGGAAGAGGCGATCCGTCCGGTCCGCCGCGCGATTGAATCCGGCGAGCCGGATGTGTTTTTGCTGTACGGCGTGACCGGGAGCGGCAAGACCGAGGTGTATATGCACGCGATCCGGCAGGTGCTGGAAAAGGGAAAGGAAGCCATCGTGCTGGTGCCGGAGATCGCATTGACCCCGCAGATGGTGGCCCGGTTTAAAAGCCGCTTCGGGGACAAGGTGGCGGTGCTGCACAGCGGGCTTTCCGCCGGGGAGAAATACGACGAATGGCGGAAGATCCAACGGAAGGAAGTGCAGGTTGCCGTCGGCGCCCGTTCGGCGGTTTTCGCCCCCTTCGAAAACCTGGGGATCATCATCATCGACGAGGAACATGAAACGACCTACAAGCAGGAAGAAACCCCCCGCTATCACGCCCGGGATGTGGCGATCCGCCGGGCGCAAAGCCACCGCTGCCCGGTCATTTTGGGCAGCGCCACCCCTTCCCTGGAATCCTTTGCCCGGGCGAAAAAAGGAGTATACAAGCTGTTGAAATTGGAAAAGAGAATGAATAATATGCCCCTCCCTTCCGTCGAGATCGTCGACATGCGGAAGGAAATGCACGCGGGAAACCGGCTCATGTTTTCCCGGCTGCTGATGGAAAAAATGAAGGACCGGCTGGAGCGGGGCGAACAGACGGTCTTGCTCCTGAACCGGAGGGGATATGCAACCTTTCTCCTCTGCCGCGGCTGCGGGTACACGATGGTTTGCCCGAATTGCGAAGTGACCTTGACTTACCATAAGGTATCGGACATGGTCAAATGCCATTATTGCGGTTATGAAGGGTCGGCGCCGAAACGTTGCCCGGCGTGCGGTGGCGAACATATCCGCTATTTCGGCACGGGGACGCAGAAAGTGGAGGAGGAACTGAAAAAGCTGTTTCCCGAGGCCCGGGTCATCCGCATGGATGTGGATACGACCCGGAGGAAAGGTTCCCATGAAAAGCTGTTGAAGGACTTTTATGAAGGAAAAGGGGACATCCTCCTGGGCACGCAAATGATCGCCAAAGGGCTGGATTTCCCCAATATCACCCTCGTCGGGGTGCTTTCGGCCGACATCGGTTTGAACATGCCCGATTTTCGCGCCGGGGAAAGGACTTTTCAATTGCTGACGCAAGTGAGCGGGAGGGCGGGGAGGCACCGCCTGCCGGGCGAGGTCGTCATTCAAACCTACGCGCCCGACCATTACAGCGTAAAGCTTGCCAGGGATTACAGGTTCCTGGATTTCTACCGCCATGAAATGAACATGAGGAAACGGGGCAATTATCCGCCTTATTATTATTTGGTCCTGATCGTCGTCACCCACGAAAACGCGATGACGGCGGCGAAAATCATTCACCAGATCGCGTCCTTTTTGCGGGGCCGGCTCGATGAGCGCACGATCGTCCTCGGCCCTGGCGCCTCGCCGATTTCCCGCCTGAACAACAAATACCGCTACCAGCTTTTGATCAAATACAAGCGGGATCCGAATTTGTTTCCGGCGTTGAAACAAATCTCCCGGCTTTTTATCAAGGAACAGACGAAGGATGGGGTGGGCATTCACATCGACGTGAATCCCTATTCCCTTCTCTAGGATCCGAGGATTTAAAGAAACGGAGGAATTGAGCGGGATGACAAGAATCGTATTTATGGGAACTCCGGATTTTTCCGTTCCGATATTGGAACGTTTGCTGCAAGCGGAATACAAAGTCGTCGGCGTCGTCACCCAGCCGGACCGGCCGGCGGGGAGGAAACAGCTGCCGAAGGCTCCGCCGGTGAAACGCCTTGCCGAAAAATACGGAATCCCCGTATTCCAGCCTGAAAAGATCAAGGAAAAGGAGGCGCTGGAGCGGATTTTCTCCTGGCAGCCCGACCTGATCATCACCGCCGCTTACGGACAGATCATCCCGAAGGCGCTGCTCGATTTTCCGAAGCATGGCTGCATCAACGTCCACGCCTCCCTGCTGCCCGAACTGCGCGGGGGCGCCCCGATCCATCATGCCATTCTGCAAGGGAAGAAGAAAACGGGCGTGACGATCATGTACATGGTGGAGAAATTGGACGCCGGCGATATCCTTGCCCAGGCGGAAGTGGAGATCGGAGAAAGGGACCATGTCGGCATCCTGCACGACAAGTTGAGCGAAAAAGGGGCCGAACTGCTGCTTTCGACCTTGCCGAAACTGCTCAAGGGAGAAATTACCCCCGTTCCCCAGGAGGAAGAGAAGGCGACCTATGCCTACAATATCAAAAGGGAAGAGGAGAGGATCGATTGGTCCAAGGGGGGCGAAGAGGTGTACAACCGGATCCGCGGATTGCATCCGTGGCCGGTGGCCTACACGACCCTCGGGGGCAAGCCGCTGAAGATTTGGTGGGGGGAAAAGGTTTCCTTCCCCGCCCGTGAAAAGGCCGAACCGGGCACCGTGGTCGCGGTGGAGAAGGACGGCTTCATCGTTGCCACCGGGGACGAGGTCTTTATCAAGGTTACGGAAATTCAGCCTGCCGGAAAGAAGAGGATGCCCGCGGAACAATTTTTGCGCGGGCATAAACAGGAGCTTGCCGCCGGGACGAAGCTGGGGGACGGATGATGGCCGCAAACGTGAGGGAAATGGCCTTGGATCTTTTGCTGAAGGTGGAAAGGGAAAAGGGCTACAGCAACCTGGTATTGAACCGGATGATTGAAAAATATAAACCGTCCCCTCCCGACGCCGCCCTGCTTACGGAAATCGCCTACGGGACGATCCAGCGGAAACTGACGCTGGAATATTTCCTCGCGCCCTTCGTGAAAAAACCGGACAAACTCGACCATTGGGTCAAACTGTTGCTCCTTTTGTCCCTTTACCAAATGAAATATTTGACGAAGGTGCCGGATCATGCGGTCATTTACGAAGCGGTGGCGATCGCCAAAAAAAGGGGACATCGGGGAATCGCCGCCTTCGTGAACGGCGTGCTCCGTTCAGCCCAACGAAAGGGCCTGCCCTCCTTCGATCCGATCGCAGATCCGTTGGAAAAGCTTTCCGTGGAAACGAGCCATCCCCTTTGGCTCGTCCGCGACTGGGCGGAACAATTCGGCTTGGAGACGGCGGCGGCCATCTGCAGGGAGAACCTTGAAGCGCCCCGGCAAACGGCCCGCATCAACGGTTATTTGACCGATGCGGAAGCGGTCCTGAAGCGGCTGGAAGAAGAGGGGATAAAGGCGGAAAAAAGCGATGCGGTGCCCGATGCCCTGCGGAGCGTCAAAGGGAATCTGGCCAAAACCCGGGCGTACGAAGAAGGTTTGCTCACGATCCAGGATGAAAGTTCGATGCTCGCCGGATACGCCGTCGATCCGAAAGAAGGGGAAACGATTTTGGACGCCTGCGCCGCGCCGGGCGGAAAGGCGACACACCTCGGGGAAAGAATGAACAATACGGGGACAATCATCGCATTGGACGTGCATAAACATAAGACGAGGCTGATTGCGGAGCACGCGAAACGGCTCGGGCTGACAAACATTTCCGTGCGGAACGCCGACGCGAGGGAAGCGGGAAAACTTTTCGCCGGAGAAACTTTCGACAAAGTGCTGGTGGACGCCCCCTGCTCCGGGTTGGGCGTTTTGAAGCGGAAGCCGGAGATCAAATATATGCGGTCGCCGGAGGACGTAAAAAAACTGGTGGAAATCCAGCTGGAAATCCTCGATGCCGCGGCGCCGCTCGTGAAAAAGGGAGGATCCCTCGTTTACAGCACGTGCACCATCCACCGCCGGGAAAACCAGGAAGTGGCCCGGGCCTTTTTGGCGAAACATCCGGAATTTGCGGAGGACCGCTCGTTGAGGAGCCGGATGCCGGCAAAGGTGCGGCCCTTTGTCTCCGGCTTCGAAATGGAATTGCTGCCGCAGCATTTAAAAAGTGACGGTTTTTATATTGCCTGCTTCAAGAAGAAAGTGTAAGTTTTATTTTAGGATGTTTCTAACTTTTCCCAGCCTCCCCGCCATTCCGGCGTTCAAAGCGGGGCCGGGGGGGCATCAGGAAACGAGGTGAAAAAATGAAGACGGTATGCCGGACAGACCGGGGGAAAATCCGTTCCCTCAATGAAGACCGGGTCGGCGTTTTTACCAATAAAGCGGGCGTTCTTCTGGCCGTCGTGGCGGACGGGATGGGGGGGCATAAAGCCGGGGATGTGGCCAGCGAAATGGCGCTCACCCTCATCCAGCAATTGTGGGAGCCGACGGAAGACACCGATACTCCCGAGGCCTGCGAAAAATGGATGCGGGAAAGCATTCAGAAGGTGAACAAAGAAATTCTCGACTACGCCAACACCCATCCCGATTGTTACGGCATGGGAACGACATTGGTTTGCGCCGTATGCCACGACAGGTTTGTGACGGTCGGAAACATCGGCGACAGCCGTTGCTATTTGGCGAATGCGGACCAGTTCAAACAATTGACCGACGACCACTCCCTCGTCAACGAGCTGGTCAAGAGCGGTCAAATCAAAAAGGAGGAAGCGGAGAATCACCCGATCAAAAACATCCTGCTCCGCGCCCTGGGAACGGAAGACGAGGCGAAGATGGACATCCATTCCATCGGCGTCCAGGAAGGGGACTATTTGATCCTATGTTCCGACGGGTTGACCAACAAGGTGTCCGACCGGGAGCTTTACGAAATCCTTCTTTCCGACTTATCCCTGGAGGAAAAAGCGGACCGTCTCATCCGACAGGCCAACGAATACGGAGGCGAAGACAACATCACGCTGGCGCTCGTCCATTACGACCCGAGCGAAAAAGGGGGTGAATGAATTGTTCATCGGCAAAAGGATCAATGAAAGGTACAAAATCTTGAAATTGATCGGCGGCGGCGGAATGGCCAACGTTTATTTGGCGCGGGACATGATTTTGGAAAGGGACGTGGCGATCAAAATCCTGCGCTTGGATTACGCCAATGACGAACAGTTCATCCGCCGCTTTCACCGGGAAGCCCAATCGGCCACCAGCCTTTCCCATCCGAACATCGTCAACATTTATGATGTCGGGGAAGAGGACGATATCTACTACATCGTCATGGAATACGTGGAAGGGGAAACGTTGAAGGAATACATCAAGCACCGTCACCCCCTGCCCGTGGAAACCGCCGTCGACATCATGAAACAATTGGCTGCGGCGGTCCGGCATGCCCACCAGAACAACATTATCCACCGGGACATCAAGCCGCAAAATATTTTGATCGATAAGCAGGGAAACGTGAAAATCACCGATTTCGGCATCGCCACCGCGCTGACGGCGACGACGATCACCGACACGAACTCGGTCTTGGGATCCGTTCATTACATTTCCCCGGAACAAATCAAAGGCTCCCAGGCGACAAAAAAATCCGATATCTATTCCTTGGGGATCGTCATGTTCGAATTGCTGACCGGGAAGCTTCCCTATTCCGGGGAAACGGCGGTTGCCATCGCCCTCAAACATTTGCAGGAAGACCTTCCCTCGCCGAGGAGGTTGAACCCGTCCATCCCCCAAAGCGTGGAAAATATCGTGTTAAAGGCGACGGCCAAAGATCCCCTGTACCGGTACGCGAACATCGAGGAGCTGGAAGATGACCTGCTCACCTGCCTGGATCCCGACCGGCTGAACGAGCCCCGTTTCACCGTCCCCATCGACGAGGAAGCGACAAAGGCCGTACCCGTCATACCGGACGAAGGAATCATCCAGCAGCTGCAGGATACGAAAGTGCGGGAACCCCAAGTGAAAAATCCGGAAGGGAAAACGGGGAAAAACGGGGCGCCCACAAAGGGAAAAAAGAAAAAAAGGCTGAGATGGCCCCATATCATCGCGGGAATCTCCGCCTTCATCATCTTGTTCATCATCTTCATGCTGACCGTTTATCCGGCCCTCTTCGGCAAGCATGATGTTACCGTTCCGGAAGTGGAGGGCATGGAATACGAGGAAGCGGTCAACCGGTTGGAGGACGCGGGTTTGAAGATCGGCAACACGTACAAGATCACCCATGAGGAAATCCCGGAAAACCATGTGGTGAAGACCGACCCGAAGGAAGGGAAGACCGTCAAAGAGGGGAGCGTTATACATATTTTCGTCAGCACGGGCAAGGAAAAGATCGTCATGCCCGACTACCGCAACCGGATGTACGATGACGTGGTGCAGCTCTTGAGGGACAGAAACTTCAAAGATATTCAAAAGAATGAGGTGTTCCACGACAGTCCGGAAGGGATGATCATCGAACAGGATCCGGCCCCGGGCGAGGAAATCGTTCCCGAAGAAACGGTCCTGACGTTCACCGTATCGAAGGGGGAAGAAACCTTTAAGCTGGCCGATTTGTCCGGATACAGCGAAAACGCCTTGAGGGAATATGCGGGCCGTTACGGGATTACCATTGATATTGCCGGGGAAGAGTATCACGACTCGGTCGCGGAAGGCCTGGTCATCAGCCAGGATCCGAAGCCCGGAACCGAATTGAAGAAGGGGGACAAGGTTTCCGTCATCTTGTCCAAAGGGAAGGAACCCCTGCCGCCGAAGACGGTAACCGTCGATTTGACGATCCAGTATACGGGCAATCCCCAGCAAAGGGAACCCCAAAGGGTGCAGATTTTCATCGAGGATATGAACCATTCCATTCAGGAACCTTATGAAACCTTCGACATCACGGAGACGACGCGGCGAAGGATCGAATTGGTCATCGAACCGGGAAAAAAGGGCCGGTACAAAGTGGTGATCGATGACCAGGTGGTCACCGACCAGGAAGTGAACTACCCGGGGTAACGGGAAAGATAGTTTTAAGGCACAATAGGGAATCGGCTTGCGGCCGCCTTCCCAGGGATCTTCAGCAAAGCGGGAATCGGCTTCGTGCCGATTCTTTTTTAAACGGCCTTTTCCCGGGAATGTCCGCGGGAGCCTGCCGTTTTTGCGCAAAGGCTGCCGTTTTTTCGCCTTCATCTTCTGCGGCGGGAGCCGCTTTCTTCTGCCATCCGGGAACCGGGAGCCGGAACGGGAGGGGAAATGCCTGCGGAAAGGGGATCCTTTTTTCGGGACGGATCCGAAAAACCGGCGGGGACGCCCCCGCGAAAAAACGGCGGATGAAAAATGCCGGGGGTTTGAGTACAATAAATTAGGGAAATCCTTTCAAAAAAAAACGGAACTCCGTTCGGCCATAAAAACGAAAAAATTTTCCGTGGAGCGTGATGCCATGCAGGAAGGAAAAATCATGAAGGCTTTGAGCGGCTACTATTATGTGAAAAGCGGGAGCGGAACCTATCGATGCCGGGGCAGGGGGCTTTTCCGGAAGCAAAACATTACCCCCCTTGTCGGGGACGATGTCGTATTTGAAACGGTGGGCAATGAGGAAGGCTACATTAAGGAAATCAAGGAACGGAAAAACGAGCTCGTCCGCCCGCCCGTTGCCAACATCGACCAGGTCCTTCTCGTGTTTTCCGCCACCCATCCGGTTTTCAAACCGGTTCTGTTGGACCGTTTTCTCACGGTGGTGGAATCGAAAGGGATCCTGCCCGTCATCCTCTTTACGAAGATCGACCTGTTGACGGAGGAAGAAAAGGAAAAAATCGACGGGTATATGAAGGATTACCGGGAGATCGGATATACGGTCATTGCCGCCTCTCCCAAGAAGAACATCGGCATCGGGGAAATATTGCCTCTCCTGGAAGGGAAGACGTCGGTCGTCGCCGGCCAATCGGGGGTGGGAAAATCCACCTTGCTCAACTGCCTGCGCCCGGACCTCCGGCTGGAGACGAATGAAATCTCCCGGCATTTAGGCAGGGGAAAACACACGACCCGCCATGTGGAACTGTTGGAAGTCGGCGGCGGCCTGCTCGCGGACACCCCCGGATTCAGTTCCCTCGACTTGCAGGACATTGAGGAGGAAGAGCTGTCCGCTTGTTTTCCCGAGATGAGAAGGTTGATGGACAGCTGCAAATTCAGGGGCTGCCTGCATGTGAAAGAACCCCGGTGCGCCGTCAAGGAAGCCTTGGAAAACGGAGAAATTAAAGATTACCGTTATGAACACTATCTGGAATTCTTGGAAGAAATCAAGGAAAGAAAGATGAGGTTAGGACGATGATAAAGATCGCACCTTCCATTTTGTCGGCCGACTTTTCCAAACTGGGAGAAGAAGTGAAGGACGTGGAACAGGGCGGGGCCGATTATATTCATATCGATGTCATGGACGGCCACTTCGTTCCGAACATCACCATCGGAACGCTGATCGTGGACGCCATCCGCCCGGTAACGTCCCTCCCCTTTGACGTCCATTTGATGATCGAAGATCCCGACCGGTATATCCCGGACTTCATCAAAGCCGGCGCGGATATGATTTCCGTGCACGCGGAGGCCTCCCCCCATCTGCACCGGACGATCCACCGGATCAAAGAGAGCGGTATTAAAGCGGGGGTCGCCCTCAATCCGGCCACGCCCGTCGAATGGATCCGGGAGATTTTGCCGGATCTGGATTACGTCCTGCTGATGACCGTCAATCCCGGTTTTGGCGGCCAGAAATTTATTTCCCGTGTCCTTTCGAAAATCGAAAGGGTGAGGGGATGGAAAGAAGCGGAGGGCTTGCCCTTCGAAATCGAAGTGGACGGCGGAATCAACCGGGAGACGGCCAAGCTGTGCGCCGGCGCGGGAGCCACCATCCTGGTCGCCGGATCCTACGTCTTCGGCCAAAAGAACAGAAAGGAAGCCATCGCTTCCCTCAGGCCGGAAACGGGGAAGGATGTATGATCGTCCACATCGTAGCCGGCGGCCCGAAGGATTTTCTTCCCGATCTCAGGGATTTTGACGGGAAGGATGTGTATTGGATCGGCGTCGACAAGGGCGTAGCCTACCTTTTTGAACACGGGCTGGTGCCGCGGACGGCCGTCGGCGATTTCGATTCCCTCCCCCCTTCCGAATGGCGCAAATACAAGGAAAAAATCCCGGACATAAAAACCTTTCCCCCCGAAAAGGATAAAACCGATATGGAACTGGCCGTCCTCGAAGCGATGGGCAAACATCCGGAAAAACTGCGGATCTTCGGGGCGACGGGGGGAAGGATGGACCATTTTTTGGGAAATATTTTTTTAATAGGAAGGTTTTTGCGGGAGAAAACGCCCGTGGAGATGATCGACAGGCAGAACGTCGTCGAATGGAAAACTCCCGGGCGCTACCGTCTGGAAGGATGGCCCGGCAAACCGTACGTTTCCTTTTTGTCCCTTTCCCCGGAAGTCAAGGGGCTTTCCCTCGAAGGTTTTAAATATCCGTTAAAAAACGGTCATATTTCCTTTGGTTCCACATTATGTATAAGTAATGAACTTATTGGGGATTCCGGTACTTATTCCTTCACGGAAGGCATATTATTGGTTATAAGGAGCAGTGACCGTCCGAGCGGAAAGGCAATATTCGGGGGATCCGAAGGCAAAAACGCGGGCGAAACAATAGGCTAACGATTGCAAAACGTCTTAATTTCGGGAGGGACCATGGAATGAGATTTTACACGATCAAATTGCCGAGATTTCTCAGCAGCATCATCCGGGTGATATTAGGTGCTTTTAAAAAGGAATGAGTCCGGGTTCGCATCCTTCTCCTTCGCCGGCAAAGGCTTATGAAAAAAGTGCTCCATAGGGATATTGGAGCACTTTTTATTTACACCCGTTTCACTTTTCCGGATTTCAAAGCCCTTGCGGATACATAGACTCGTTTCGGTTTGCCGTTGACGAGGATGCGCACTTTGTGCAGATTCGCTTTCCACGTGCGCCGGCTGGCATTCATGGCATGGGAACGGGTATTTCCGAAAGATGTTTTCTTTCCGGTGATCACACATTTTGCCACGTTTCGTCCCTCCTTCCTCAGATCGCAAAAAGGATACAGGAAATCATATTAAATAATACTAAATTAATGTAACACAGAACGGGCCGGAATGCAATATTTCGGCCGGATTTGTGTTGTTCGTCTGTGATATTGTCATATTGTAACGCTTCAGTGAAAATGTCAGTATGAGACAGGAGCGAATTCCATTGAGCAAAAAAGAATTGAAGCGTTACAAAGT